>CAYXMN010000032.1:16530-19832 GCA_964465955.1 uncultured Planctomycetales bacterium | reverse complement strand
GCCCCCGCGAGACGGCAGGGGCATTCTACGGGTGTGTCTGAAAGCCAGATTAAGCTGCGGTGCGTCCGAGCAGCTGTTCAGCAGCGCCAAGTTCCGCGTCAATTCGGAATACTTCGCGCAATAAACGGTGTTCAAGGTGGCGCCGCATAAGTTTTAGGTGGGACAGTGCGCCGCGTTCCGGCAGCAGGATAACAATATCAGTCTTGCCGCCGCTATGCCATGCCGCGGTCCAGATTACGCGCAGCATCGGTTCGGGACCATTGAATAAGCGCGAGGTCTCTTTCAGGTTCAGCGAAGCTAAGTGATCGTGGCTAATGCGTGCGAACACGACCTTCGCTACTTCGAGGCTAATCTCATCAATCTGCGGAACAAGTTCTTCGACATGCATCGCCATGCCCATTCTCCAATCGACGCGACGCGCGCGCCACATTCATCTGTTACGGTAGGGGATCAGCTCGGCGGACGGTGTCCGGAGCGAGCTGGCCGGCTTTTACTGTCTTCACCGGCGCTGGTTCTGTTGAACCAATCGATGGGTATTATACCGCGGAATGTTCAAGATTGTGCGAACATTGTAACCGGCGCTAGCCAAGCCTGGCCGGCGCTGGATAGAGCCCATTTAGTACGCTGATAGCTGCTAATCCTGCCAACTGCCGCCGTCGCCGCGGCCGCCGCGATCATTCCGTGGCCCGCCGCCGCGTCCACCGCGATCATTGCGGGGCCCGCCGCCGCCGCGGCCGCCGCGATCTCCGCGGCCACGGTCGCCACCACCTCCGCCGCGCGGGCGATCGCCGCCTTCCCGCGGTGGGCGCGGTTCGATATCGGTGCGGATCAAGCTGATCTTGCCCTGATCGTCGATGTCGGCGACTTTAACCGGGATTTTGTCGCCCATGTTCATCACGTCCTCGACGCGCTCAATGCGGCGCTCGGCCATGTTGCTGATGTGCAGGAAGCCGTCGCGGCCGGGCACCAGCTCAATGAACGCGGCGAACGGCATGATGCGCACCACCGGTCCGAGGAACTCGTCGCCGACCTCGATGTCGCGGGTCATCGCGCGGATAATGTCGATCGCGCGCTTCACACCTTCATGGTTCGTGCCGGCGACGTAGACCTTGCCTTCATCGTCGATGTCGATTTCAGTCTCGGTGTCAGCACAGATCTTTTTGATATTCTTGCCGCTCGGACCAATCACCATGCCAATCTGGTCGACCTCGATCTGGAGCATCTCCAGGCGCGGCGCCAGCTCGCTGATTTCCGCGCGCGGCTCGGCGATGATTTTAAACATCTCTCCGAGCACAAACTTGTAGCCACGTTCAGCGAGGTGCAGTGTTTTCTCGACCATTTCCATCGTCAAGCCTTCGATCTTCACATCGAGCTGGATCGCGGTCACACCTTCCTCGGAGCCAGTGACTTTAAAATCCATGTCGCCGTTAAAATCTTCAAAGCCCATCAAGTCGAGCAGCAGGCGGTAATCGTCGCCGTCAGTTACCAAACCCACGCCGATGCCCGCTACGGGGCGCTTGATCGGCACACCCGCCGCCATCAGCGCCAGCGTACTGCCGCAGGTGCTCGCCATTGAGCTGGAGGCGTTGCTTTCCGTAACCTCGCTCACAACGCGCATCGTGTATGGGAATTTCTCTTCATCCGGCAGGACTGGCACGAGCGCCTTTTCGGCGAGCATGCCATGGCCAATTTCACGGCGTCCCGCCCCGCGCATGAATCGCACCTCACCCACGGAATAGGGCGGGAAGTTGTAATGGTGCATATAGCGCTTCGTGGCATCATAATTCACCGTGTCGATGCGCTGGCGATCGTCGCCGCTGCCCAGCGTCACGCTGGTGAGCACCTGGGTCTGCCCACGGGTGAATAGCGCAGAGCCATGAACTCGGGGCAGCAGGTCCACGTCGCCCCAGATGGCGCGAATTTCCTCGAAGCCGCGGCCATCCACCCGCGTACCTGCCATGGTCAGCTTGCGCGCGTGCTGCTTCACCAGTTTGCCAATATAGGCGCTAATCAGCTTAGCGTCCGCATCGGAGTCTTCGGCCACGATAGCGGCTGCAACATCCTTCTTGATGCCGTCAATGGTGGCAAATAAGTCTTCCTTGCCCTTCACCGGCAAAGCCGCCTCGATCCGCGGCTGGGCGAGCCCCGCCACCTTGACGGCGAGTTCTTCCGACAGGATCGCGACCGGCGTGTACTCCATTTTCGGCTTGGCGCGGCTGGAGGCGAAGTCCTCGATTTGGTTGATGAGTGTTTTGATGTACTCATGCGCCTGGCGCAAGCCTTCCACCAACACGGATACCGGCACTTCGTCGCTTTCGTTCTCGATCATGTTGATCCGATCGCGCGTGCCGGCCACCAGCAGGTTCATCCGGCTGTCTTCCAACTGCTGGAATGACGGATTGACGATGTACTCGCCATCGATGAACGCCATGCGCACCGCGGCGATGGGCTTGGGCCAGGGTATATTGCTCAGCGCCAGGGCGAGGGATGCGCCGGTGATGGCGTGGGTGTCGGGAATGTTGACGTTATCCTGGCTGAAGGCGGAAATGATGATTTGCACTTCGTTGTGGAAATCATCAGGGAACATCGGCCGGATCGGCCGGTCCACCTTGCGGGCGTTGAGCACGGCCACCTCGCTGGGCCGGCCTTCGCGCTTGATAAACCCGCCGGGGAACTTGCCGGCGGCGTAGAACCGCTCCTCATAGTCCACCATCAACGGGAAAAAGTCCACCCCCTCGCGGGGTTCTCGCGTGCCCGTTGCGCAGCACAGCAGCGTCAGGCCTTCGACGTAGATCATCACTGAACCGCCAGCCTGCCGCGCGATGCGCCCGGTCTCGATGGTGTAGATCTGATCCGCTAATTTAAACTCAACTCTATCCGCTTCCACGGCACGCCTCACATGTACAGATTCGAACCCAGCGGCTTAACGCAGCCCGCCGGGCGCGTGCGGTGAAAGAGATATTTGGCGAGATTTTGTGCGTGCGGGTAGCTCTAACTGCGTTACTTACGCAGGCCCAGCTCCTGGATCACAGTCTGGTACTTGTTAAAGTCCCGCTTCTGCAGATATTTGAGGAATTTGCGGCGCTGGCCGACCATCAGCAGGAGCCCGCGGCGCGAGTGGTTATCCTTCTTATGCTCGATGAGGTGTTTGTTCAGCTCTTCAATGCGCTTAGTCAGCAGCGCGACCTGCACCTCGATGGAGCCCGTGTCCTTGGGGTGAAGCTGGAACTTCTCGATCACCCCGGTCTTCAATTCCTGTTCTAAAGCCATAACCTTAGTGCCTCCGCAGCGCTACCCAAGCG
>CAYXMN010000032.1:0-16520 GCA_964465955.1 uncultured Planctomycetales bacterium | reverse complement strand
CCTTCTTTCCCTTTCACTTGAGCAGGGAATTATAGCATAAGCAGCCTGAAAAGTTACCTTTGACCTGTAACCCGACGGTTCCTTCAGTGACCGCGACAGATTCTCAATCCAAAAATTAACTTGTAATTAGTTGACAAACGGGGGGAGGCTGATAATATTATGTGCAATAACATGAGGGAGGATACCTTATGAAAAGCATCTCTTGGGTGGGACTACTATTTATCATTGCTTTTGTTGTTGGAATGGGCCTGATTTCAGGTTGTCAGGGGATGGCAACAAAAAGCGACGCGATGGTTAACTCAAATGCTGTAAAGGCCAAGACATCGACTGGGGTGGAAGCAGTAGAGGTAAAGGACCTTGATGATCCGCAGAACCCCTATATTGGTCAATACAGAGAATGGGACCTATGGGTATTCGCGAATATGGTGTCGATGCCAAAGGCTTGGAAGCTAGGCGAATATCCTGAAGAATGGGGAACGCTGTCAGCAGAGATTGATGAGAATGGATATTTTATACCTATGTTGGAATCCATTCGACGTCGAGAGCAAGCGATCAGTGATGGAACAATAGGAGATTACAATAGATCAGTCTTCAAAGCTTATGGCGATGGTGAGATATCGCGCGATATGGAATCTGCATATTTCACTGAGGCAGAGCGCATTCGTGCACAGTTTGTTCCTTCAATACCATCCTGGTTAGCACAAAATCCTCCAGCAGGAGCAATGCTATTCCCAAATGGAGATGTAATCACATCGGGCAAGCTTGGATCGACAGATAATGATCGCTGCTCTGGGGGACAAGTAACTTGGTATCGTTACAGCAATAACGGGGAGTTGACGGGGCAATCCAAAGTTGCCTGGTGGGATATTTACTACACTGAGAAGTACGGGAGTAAGAATTGGCCTGATGGAGATTTTGAAAACCGTATGGACGGATATATCTTTTTTAAGGATCGTGTTACTGGACAAATTCTAAGTGCATGGGACTACGATGGGACCAAGCTTGAGTTGGAAGTCCCGCCTCCTTTCAGGGATCCGCATCCTTTCATGTTCTATAACGCGGGATACCTTAGCAAGTTCCATGATTACCAGAATAGCTAACACAATTTTGGTGGTGGATTGAAACTTGGCTAAAACTACAGTGATTGCTTTACTGCTTGTTGTATAGATAATTACATACTTCGGTTGCTATGGCAGGGCCGATTGGATGTAGAGTAGTAAGGCAGTGGACCTGTGCCGGAGGCATCACAGATCCGACTAATAAATCGGATGTGTGCAATAATGGCGAATGCAGATACATAGATGTATCTGCTTATTGCACTGAACCAATGGAAGTTAGTTTCGGTGCTATTGAATGGTACTGCGAGATGCTAAGTTTAATACAGGTCTACAGTGGACAGGTAGATATTCCTTGTGGTATTGAAAGATCGTTCCCATTTCACTGTAGAGCTAACTTGAGTGCTGGTTTCGCAAACTCATTTATTTGCTCAAGTACGGCACTTTGCCATTCTGATGATTGGGAGGATGTTGTTGAACCCCTCCGTCAGGCTTGGCGAAGAGGCGAAGCAGTTACAATTGGCTCCTACACTTTAAGTTGTGACTGCAAATAATGCTTTCAGCCTAGTGCTGGCAATCCCCAATCGCTCCTTCCTTCGTTAATCCTCTCTAGATAGGATGAATTGGGCGTGTACGAGCCTTGGTTGAGCAGCTTCGCTGTAGCGATATAAACCAAAACAGGCTCGCCTTTGTAGAAGAGCATGCCCTCTTCCTTGTAATACGATCCGAGATTCGGGGCGGCGTGGTCCACTCCCTCAAATCCATCGAGGGCCTCCTCATCTTCCGGGGTGATCCGGTAAAGCGCGCCGGGCACAACCTGGACAGGGGAGGGGATGATCGTCGCCACGCCGCCCGGCCCCCAGCGGAGGGTGCTTTCTCCCACAAATTCCAGGCGGAACTGGGTGAGCAGATATGGTTCGAACGGCACGCTGGCCGGGCAGCGCTCCTGCATCTGCGCTTTCGACAGGTTGGAGCCGTAAGCGAAATACAGCTTCATCTTTTGTTTTGGTTTGATCAGCGGAATCATCGAATCGACCGTCCATCTAAACTGGAAACCCTGGCTAACAGTGTAACCCGTAGCTGCCGCTTGCGTCATTAGTATTGCTGGTGCCAATCAGGCATCAAAGACCATTTGGAAAGTTCCGGATATGTTGTTTAGCCGGTTTCCTGGGTGGGTAATACTTATGGTTTGCCCAAGGAACCAGAAAACGGAAAGCAAACCAGCCGGAAGGCAAACTTGAAAACTAGTAACCTCGACTTAGAGGTGGGAGCGCAATGATTGACTTGCCCAAAGCTCAATTCCCATCATTACCTCCTGCTTGTGCCCCGGGTTTACCCACCTCCCCGGGGCTTTTTGTTTTCTAACGGCGAGCAATGGCAACCACTGGTCAGTTCGGTACTCCGGCATGGCAAGTCCGCTGAAACCAGCGGCTACAGCAGCTCATGCACTTGGGCCGGGCGCCGCTGAACATCTTCATATTCTTCGCGGAATTCCCGGCGGGTGCGCTCCATTTCCGGTTCGATCTCCAAGAAAGCGTCGAAGATCGCCGGATCGAAGCGCCGCCCGCGTTCGCCGATCATCATATCCAGCGCATCCTCGTGCGAATACGCAGGCTTATAGGGCCGCCGGGTGGTTAGGGCGTCATATACATCCACGATGGCGAAAATCCGGCTGGCCAGCGGGATATCCTCCCCCGCGAGCTGTTCCACATAACCGCTGCCGTCCCAACATTCGTGGTGGCTGCGCGCAATTTGCTCGGCCATGCGCAGGAATCCGCTGTCGACTTGCATACGCTGGCGGGCGAGGCGGATGGTCTTCGCTCCGATAAGCGTATGGCTCATCATGATCGCACGTTCACCGTCGTCCAGCGTATCAGGTTTGAGCAGGATGCGGTCGGGGATCGCGACTTTGCCTATATCGTGCAGCATCACGGCGTCGTAAATCTGTTCTACGAACGCCTCGTCAATGATGGGCTCCCAGCTTGGCTGCTGGCTTAAGTAGCGAGCAAGCAGCGCTGCATACTCGCGAACCCGCAGCAGGTGCTCGCCGGTCTCGTTATCACGCGCTTCAGCCAGCTTGGCCAGCGCGAAGACTGCGGCACGTTGCGTCTGGCGAATCTGCATGTTGCGGGCCTGCAATCCCGCGGCCATTTGGTTGATGGAGTCCGCCAACGCACCCATTTCGTCTGTCGGATTGACGCTGGCACGCGCGGTCAGGTCGCCATGCCGTAGGCGGGAAGTCACCGCGAGCAAGCTGTCAACCCCGGAGAGCACAAGCCGCCGTAAGGTTACCGCCAGCACGAAGGCGAGGGCGACGCAGACAAACACTAACGCGACGGCTTGTTGCCCCAGTTCGGTGCTAATAAACTCATCAATGTCCGAGGTGGTCACTTCGGTGACTAAGACCCAGCCCCAAGGCTCAAATGATGCCGCGTAGGATAGGTGCGGTTCATCCATTTCCGGGCTGCCGATCCAATTCCAGTAATAGGTTAGATACCCGCTGGCCTTCGAGCCTTGCGCCTGGGACACAATCTTGGAGATGAATGGTTGGTTGCGGTGATCGATGAGCATGCCAACATCCGTCCCTTCCAAATCCGATCTGAGCGGATGCATCACCATGAATCCGCGGGTGTCAAGGACGTAAAAATACTGGCTGTACTGCGAGCCGTAGCGCATATCGCGCAGCAACGAAAGGGCCTGATGGCGTGCTTCCCGTTCTGGATACTCCCCGGATTGCTCGCGCAGATACAGCGACCGGCAGAGTGCGACGGCAAGCTGGGCGTTGGTTTCCAGGGTTTTCTGCCGGGCCTCCCGCAGCATCACGCGTTCATCAATCAGCAACCAAAAGAACGTCCAACCCAAGCCGATGAACAGCAGGATGAGGATGACCGCGATTACGCGCGGCGAGAACCGTGAACGCGGTTCAGGGCCGGCGGACATAAGTAGCTTGGGCGGGCGGTCCATGTCTACATTTTATCCTTCTCCCGGCGTTTGCTTAAACCCGAGTTGATTGGTGGCGGTGTAGTCGTCAAGCGCGGCTTCGACCGCTTGCTGGGCGTTGACGACCGCGGTGTAGGTTTCATCATCGGCGTTAGCGCAGAAATCCTGCAATGTGCGCAATAACTCGCCTTCGGCGGTGTTCATCGCGATCAACCGGTCCAGCTCAGCTAAACCCGTCGGATCCTCCGTCGGCGTCAGCGCGCGCACCTCTTCGAGCGTGGTGGCGCACACGCTTTGCAGCAGGCTGCAATATTCCAGGTTATTCAGAGCCACCGCCGGGCTGATCACTCCATTGAGCAGATCAGTCTGGATGATGCCCGCGCTGATATATAGCTGAAAGCAACTGATAGCCACGACCTGCATGTAACCTGATTGGTAAGCGCCGGCTAGAGCGATGCCGGCAGGCATCGGGTCAGCAGGTGGTGCATCCTCTTGGGCCCAGGCAAGCGCGGTTGATAACGCCATGCACAATAGTAATGTGATGACTGGACGCATGTGCGTTCTCCTTGGTAGCGCCGGTGCGAGCTTCGGCGTTAAAGTCATGATTAACGCTGACTAGGATCACGCCAGGTTAGTTCGATTCAACCGTAACGGCGTCGCCTTCATGCAGCGGGCCGATTTCGCCCTCGATCATCTGAAGCAGCGAAGGGCTGTCGGACGGTATGCCGTCGGGGGTTACCACCTGCGAAGGCGCGTCAAACGCTTCCAGCTCCCATTGCGGGTAAGCGGGATCGTCTTTGATGATCTCATCCAGCCGGGTTTCCTGCGCTTCAATTTGGCTTTGGAATATGATGTCGGGTTCCTGGCCGATGTAGCGGTAGGCTGGTGCGCCGCTGTCGGAACGCTCTAAGGTTTGCATGTTGACAAAATAGCTGTAAATGATTTGGCGGCGGCGGCTGGTGTTACGGGTACGGTTGCGGGTGATGTTGATGCGCTGATATAGCACGCCGTCCTGGCCAAAGAAATGATCCGCATCATAGTAACTGCCGAAACCGCGGATCCAACCCTCAATGTTAGTGCCTTGGAAGTCCAGATTCGCGCGGAGGTAGCTGATGGGTCCCGGTTTCCAATAGCAGCTATAAATATCGTAGTAGTAGTAGCCACCGTTATACGTGCCTTCCCAATATGTGAACAGGTCGTCGGTATAGGTGCCTTCCACATATATGTCGCCCAGGCCGGTCATCCCGCCGGGCAGCAGGATCAATCCTTTCACGGATTGCCCGGCTTCTACCGGGACTGTGGTTTGAAACTCCAACCCGGAGGGTTGGTAGGTGTAGCCTTGGGCCATCGCGCTGGCAGTGAGGCCGGCCATCAGGATCATGCTGACGATGAGTATGCGCATAGTATGGTCTCCCTTGAGAATCACATACATATATTACCCAGCGCCGCTGAGGTTGTGTTCACTGCGACTGAAACTGGGTTAACCCTCGGTTACTGCGCTGGCAAGCTCGCGTTGCAGACGGGCGTTGTTCCACACGTCGATCAGGCTGTCGAGCAGCCTGAGCCGCACCAGGTTTTCCTTAAGGCGCAGGTGCTCAGGGCGATCAATTATGGCGCCGGGTTTGACCTGGTTGTCCTCAAGGTAGTACCTGATCAACTCAAGGCTGAAGGCTGCGACGCAGACCAGCCGATCATCCTCGCCGGTGTCCATGCTACGCACCATGGGTTCCCACAAGCGCAAAATCAGCCCAGGGATCGGCTCGGGCAATCCCCAGCGTGTGGCTTGCTTCGCGCTCAAGGTTGGCAGCGTCGCCCCCCAGGCATGCCACTCATATTCCAGGATGGCCAGGCTACTTTTCAGATGCCGGTATGCTTCGCCGGGTTGGATTTCGTCCAAGGTCAGCAGCAGCCCGCCGACCTGGGACAACAGCGCGACGGTCGCGACTGTGGAAGCGTCCGGCAATTCCGCCTGCTGCGCCCACTTGTGCGCTAAAACCGACGCACCGGCCGACAACTGGCGCAAATAATAGAGATGCGTTTTAGCGCTGGGAGCGAGTTTTCGAAACTGTGCCTCCAGCATATAGGTCACGGCGATGGACTTCACCAGATTGAAGCCAAGATGAACAACAGCGCGCTGGATCGAGGTCAATGGCGTGGCCAGGCCGAATTTTGCCGAGTTCGCCACCGCCAGGAGCCGCGCCCCTAGTACTGCGTCCTGCGCTGCCTTCTCAGACAACTCGCGTGGATTGAAGGATTCCAGCGAGAGGTGCGCCGCGCTCAGTTCCAGCATTAATGGCGGGGGCGTGACTTTATCGAAGTTTCTTCCCCAGCGCTCCCGGCTCGCTTCGGGCAGTTCGTCGAATTGGGCGGTGATTTCTTCCCAACTTAGTTCCATGCGGTCGCATGCCTCCAGCCTGGATTGCTAATACTTTGATTATATGCTGAGCTGGCTGGATGAAGATGAAATGTGGAATACATCTGCGCCTTGTTCAGGTATAACGCGGTACAGTTCCACCGGATGGCTGCGGCCCTTGACCTGCCGCTCACCGGCATGTTCATACGTAAAAGCGCGCTGGGCTGAGTCTTTCACTTCCCGGGTTACCAGTACCGCCCAATTCAGTTCTTTTGTCAGCCCTTCCACGCGGCTGGCGACATTCACCGCATCGCCGATCAGCGTGTAGTTCATACGCTGTTCGCTGCCGATATTACCTGCAACGGCAGGGCCGAAATGGATGCCGATGCCGACTTTGAACTGGGGCAGTCCCATGGCCGCCAGTTTCGGGTTAACGCGCTCATGCAGCGCGCGCGTCATTTCAAGCGCGGTCTGGATGGCGTCACCGGCCGGATCAGGTGTCGGCACCGGCGCACCAAAGAACGCCATCAAGCCATCGCCGAGATATTTATCCACTGCTCCGCGGTTGGCGCGGATGATTTCAGTAACCTCGCCCAGATAGGTATTCAGCAGTTCAACGATTTGCGCCGGGCTCATGTCCTCGGTAATGGTGGAATACGAGCGGATATCGCAAAACATCACGGCAACCTGGCGCTCCACGCCGTGCAGCCCGGCGAGCGAAGGATCGGCGATGATTTGAGCGACGATTTCCGGGCTGACATACCGGTTGAATGTCACGCGGAGTTGGCGTTTGGCTGATTCTTCAGCGATGCTGCTGTACGCCATACAAGCCGCGAAGGGCAAGACAAATCCGCCGATGAACAGCGGTACGTTAAGCTCTAGCCCGAAAGCGCTAAAGCACTGTTGTTCTACTAGCAACAACCAAAAAATCACCAGCCCGGCCAAGGTGAAAGCTCGCCAAATCGGGCGCAGCAGCGCAACTAACCAAGCGAGCAATGACAGCACTAGCGCTAGTACAAGCAGCTCGACAGGCGGCAAGGTGCGGATAGCGCTGTCGGACACGCGGGTGTCGAACGCCTGGGCGATCGTATCCACACCGAACATCTGGCCGTAAGGCGTTTCGAAGTAGTCGTTGTCCGCCTTGGCCCGGCTGCCGATGAATACTACCGCGTCGTTGACGAGCAGCTTGATATCCTTCTGCTCTGCCGGGGTCAGCGCGCGTTCGATGCCGCTTTCGCCAAGCTGAAGCTCCGGAAAGAGCTTAATGTAGTCGTAGTGGATTCCGGGAAACTGCGGCGGCGGGCCGAGGTAGTTTATGCGGTATTGCCCGCCGTCGCGCTTCAGCCGCGCTACCGCCTCGCTCTCACTGACGCCTTCCTGCCGCCAATACAGCATCGCCGCTTGCGACGCTTGAGTGTGGTACGACACCGCAGCGCCGTTTTCGCCCAAGGGCAGGCTCAGGTAGGTGTATTCATACAGCTTGTTGCTCAGCTTGGTATGGGTGTTGGCCAGGCCCAGCGCAGGATTAGCCTCCATGATGATCGGCGCGGGCTGCACCAGCGTCTCGCTGCGCACGCCGGGGGTGTATTCGCGCTGTTCGATCGCCGCCGCCAGCACCACGTCGCAGCCCCGTGCGCGGCAGTATTCCACCGCGTCACGCAGCGCGACGTCCTCAGTCTCGTCCCAGCTTCCAGCCTCGGAAAACAGCAAGTCCATCACTACCACGCGTGCACCAGCATCGGCCAGCCGGCGCAGGGCCAGCGCGTGCCAGGTGCGCGGGAAGGGGTAGTACACGCCGTGAGCCTCAAAGGCTGCAAGCACTTCCTCAGTAATGCCGAAGACCTTGATGTTCTCGCTGGGCTGGCGTATGCCGCGTAGGGTAAAGCGCAAGCTGATCGATTGGATCTCGATGGCGTCGAGCCAGGCGCGCGTCGCCGGTGTGATGTACAGCAGTCCCAGCAGCAGGAACGCGCCGAGCGCGGCAAATAACGACTTTAGGGCTAACCCCCGGGCCATGGCTTAGCGCCGGTTGGGCTTGCCAAAGCCGTCATCGTCATCTGGATTATCTTCAAGGTTGCTGTTGACATTCGACTGCGGGGCGAGGATGGTGTACTCCACCTCCTCACCGCCGTCCGCTTCCAGCTCGCGATCCAAGGTGTCGCGCAGATCAAGGTTGCTGACAGCCACGAAGCCTATGCCGGTTTCGCGCGCCGTGAATTCCAGCTCGAAGATCACACCTTCGATCCCCGCCGCGGACTGCCCAGGCTCAGCCACGCCGGTGATGCGCAATAGGCCCGCATTGGAGTCGCTGAAAAACAGCGTGCTGCCAGCCAGGTTGCCCAGCTTACGCCCGTCCGCGAATTCCAGTAGCGACGGATCGTAGCTGATTTCAATCTCGAACTGGCCTAGACCCACAACTTCGCTGATCTCAGCATCAATGCGCAACGTGTCTTCCCGCGCTAAGTTTGTCGAACCCACCGGCAGCAGGTCCACAACAATGCCTTGGTCCACGAGCGGGAGCTGGATGGTAAATGTCCGGACTTCGCTGACAAGCAGCTCACTAAAACTCGCGCCCCCTGGGCCGCCAGTTCCGAGTTGGCCAGCCAAGGCGGCGTCGTCCACTTCCGCGGCGAGATGCCAGGCAACCTCAATCTGGCCCTCCGCGTCCGCCGCGTTCAGGAATGCGCCGTCCGGGCCGGCGAGCAGCGCCAGCGGCAGCGATTCCTGCTCGTCAACGTTCGCCTGGAGGAAGTTATAACCGTCCGCTTCGAGGATGAGGTTGTAACCCAAGACGTAATCGCTTTCCAACGCTGCGAAGGCGAATTCAACCTGGTCCTCGCTGGGGTAGTCGTATTGCTCGCCGTCATCCGGGCTGATCAGCGTAATAAAGCCATCCTGCGACTCATCGCTGAACGGGTCAGTACCCAGCAGCGTTTCGTCAATGTCGGAGAGGCCATCGCTATCGCTGTCGGCGAGATTCCAACGCAAGCCCAGGCTCGGGCTGGGATCATCCTCGTAAAGCAAGCCGTGGAGCTGGTCCAGCACATCCTCGTGCCCGTCGATCAGCGGCTCAGCGTCACTGGCGATGTCCTCGAACTCGCCGTATGCACTGGCGTATTCCTGTGCGGTCTGTCCCGCTAACGTGCCTAAGTTAGCCGCGGCTAAACCAAAGCTTTGCGGTAATGTACCAGCCAGATCGTTAAAACCTGCGGCTCCCAAATTGTTGCCGCTGCCGCTTGGGATGCTCAGCCCTTCAGGAACGAGCTCAGCCAACCCCGGTTCGCGCAACAGGTCGAGGAATTGACCGCTACGCCGGTCCACGTTCTCCATATATGACAGAATTTGCGCGTAGAGGCTAATGCTCTTAGCTGTTTCATCGTGATCGAAGTAACGACGCCACTCCGCCGTAAGAAGACTGAATTGTCCGCTTAACTCGGTGGCATCCTGCAATTCAGCAGCCAGCCGTTCTTCCCAATCGGTAACAGAGCTTTCCCACTCCTCAAAAGCGCTCTCGTCTTCCACGTCAGCCAGGAAATCATCAGCTTCGCTGCCGCTGGCCTCGGGCTCGCCCGGCGCGGAGTCCGGCGCGGCGGTTACCGTCGTTCCTTCGGTGAGTAAACTCGTCCCGTGTTCGTTGATGATTTCCACGGTATTCTCGTAGCCGAAGAAAACCGACTCCTCTTCCCCGCGCACACTCACCCCGAACTCAGTGCCGCGCACTACTGCCAGCGCACTGGGCGTTTTAACTTCGAACTCACTGCCGGGGCTGAGCGCGTTCTTGAGATTGACCAGGAAGTCGCCGCCGTCGCTGGCCACGCTCGCGCCGCCGCCGGGCTCCAGGTTTTCCACGTAGAGCACGGAGTTGCCTTTGAGGATCACCACGTTGTCGCGGGGGAAAGTGAGCTGCACTTTGCCGTCCTCGCCGGTGCGCAAGGTCCAGCCCGCGGAGAGCTGCTGGCCGGCTTTCACGGTAGTCCAAGCTCCGCCGGTGGCGTCGGCCTGGCTGGCTTCCACCGTGCCCGCGATGCGCGAGATGGTGATTACCACGCCGTCCTGCGCACTCGCCGGCAGCAGCATGCCCAGCGCGAACACCAACGCAGCGCTGGCCAGGGTTAGAGTTTTCCCCATTGCGGTCATGGCCGTCTCCTTTAATGCGGGCGGCCTGGCGCCGCCGGCCTACAGCTCGAAGTTAAGCCTGGCCTCAAAGCGCGAGTCCTCCAGGTCGTCCCGCTGTTCGTAAGCACGCTCGTTAAAGTCATAACGCAAGGACAGCTCGGTTTGGCTGTCCAACTGATAATCCCACTGCGCGCCGTAGCGCATCTCGTCGTATTCGTTATACGAGCCAGGGTCAGCTTGGGCCAACCGGCCAATCCCGTAATATACCCGCACGCGCTGGCAATCGAAACGCCAGTTTGCCTCAACGTCGTATTCATCCCGTGTGTAATCACGCAACGCTTCCTGGCGGTACTCATTCTGGGTGCGTCGCCAGTCCGCGCAGAAATCCCAGCGCCCGATCGCGTAACGCGCGCCGAGCTGGCTCTTGGAGCGTTCGAAAGCGCGCGCCAGGTTCACATAATCGTAATCATCGCGGCCATATGACCCATAGAAGTTCAGATCGCTCAGCGGGTAAAAGTCAAAGCTACCTTCCCAGCTATGGGTGTCATAATCGCTCGCACTGGACGAGTCATATTCTTTCCGGCGCTCGTCGAGGTTTAGCTCGACTTCCAAACGCTCCGTCAATGCGCGTTGCCAGCCAAGCCCGATGCTGGTCTGGCCGTAGCTGTAGGCGGGGGAATTATCTCTGGCGTAATCACGCCACTCGCCTTCTAGCAGAATCCGGTTGCCGGCATCCGGCGTGCATGCTACTTGGGCTTCCACGCTGAGCTGAGTGTAGTCCCGGTAGCTTGCGTTACCGTAAGTCTTGTCCTCGTGGTCAACCGCGGCACGGGCGGACCAGGTCTGATCCGGTTCCCAGCGCAGCTCGCCGCCGGACGCCATCCGGCTGTTATCGCTGGTGCTGCCGTAGCTGTAGTTATAGTCAGTCAGCTTTGCGTAAGCCTCGCCGGCGAATTGCGGGTTGAACTCACGTGCGAGTTTTAATAAGCCTTCATGGCGCTTATAGCTGCGTGCTGAAAACTCGTCATAATCACGCACACGGTATTGATATTTTGCCTCGGCCTTGGTCGCACCGCCGTCCCACTCCGGGGTGAAGCGCAACGCGAATGCGCCTTGGCGGTAGTCGTATGCTGAGGTGTTACGGTCCTGATATTGAGCGAACTCCTCTTCCAACTCCAAGTCGCCGTTCCATAATAAAGCAGGGAAGTACTGACTGGCACCGAGCGTTAACCTGCCGCGGTTAGTGTAACTGTGGTCCACCGCATACTGCTGGCTAAATCCGTACTCCTTGCCGCTGCGCGTTGTGAGCAGCTCGTTTAATTCAAATTCCTGGTACTCGCGGTCAGCATAAGTTGCCGAGCCAGTGCCGATGGCGACCGAGCCGTCAATATCCACCTTGAAGCGAGGCTCCCAAGCTTGGGTTTCACCACCCCAAGGCGTGGAAGCCATTGCGGTGCGGATCGAGGCATAGGGCAGCAAGCGTTCGTGTGTTCGATTGCCTGGTGCAGCATCCCAGCCGGAGTACTCACTATCCGGTTGTGTCACAGCGGTAAGCTCTGCCGCGATTTGCTTCTTTACCGGTTCGAGCGGGATTGCCGGCGCTGACGCAACCGCTGCGGGTATGGGAGTCATGGGCTGCCCGGCGTCACGGAAGGACAATAGCGACATCAATGGCAACTCGATGGCCAGGGACGGCGCTGCAGCCTCAACTAGTGGAGTTTCATCCTGCCGGGCGGACTGCTCTAAGGTTCCGGCTGCCACTTCGGTGGCCGTGCTGGCCTGCACTGGGCTGGCCGGCAGCGCGAGTACGCACATCCATGCGCACGGCACAACCAGCCCGCTGCATCTCACCCAAATGGCATGAGCAGATAGCATAGCTCTTAAAAAGTATTATAGCTTGGCTCGGCATTCAAGGATAGTGTGAAACGACTCCACCGTCTCGTGAAAGTTACGGACAGCTTGTCAGAGATGTGGGCTTAAATGTGTTGACAGCCACTTGAACTGAGCTATAATTGGAGGCTCGATTTAATGGCGGAGTTTCTATGCCTCTTCCAAAGTACAAAATTAGACGGAGCCACTCGCGCAGCCGGCGCGCGGCTAACTTTCTTAGCCAGATTTCCAAGCCGGAACTGACGCGCTGCCCCAAGTGCGGGACCCTCAAACGCACCCACTTTGCTTGCCCTGAGTGCGGTTGGTATGCTGGCCGCCAGGTGTTTGTGAAGCGCGTGCGGAAGACCAAGCACGAAGAAGAGGAGTAGTTCCTCGCCAAACACTGAATCTATGATGGAGATGCCCCGATGGCGATCTTAGACGAACTGCAGGAGATTATCGCGAACAAGCTTTCCGTGGATCCTGCGGACATTAAGCCTGAATCACACTTCATCGACGACTTGGGCGCCGATTCACTGGACCTGGCGGACCTCGTGATGGAAATCGAGGAAAAGTATGAGGTGGACTTCGCGAACGAAGACACCGACCAGTTCCAGACCGTCGGCGATGTAGCTGGCGCGATCGAAAAGCTGCGCAAGTAAGCTTCCCCTTCACTCCAAAAAGGGACCGGCGCAACCACGCTTAAGGCTAGTTGTGCTTCGCTTCAAGCTATAATACGCGCGTGGACGGACATTCCATTAAGACCCCGCGGAAAAACACCGCCCGGCCTGTAGAGTACCTGCTTTGGCGTGCATGCCTATGCGCCTTGAGCGGTGCTGGCTTAGCCCTAGCCTTTGGCTTAGTTGCGCCAAGCCATGTATTCGCTGCACCGCCTAGCGACGGCACTACGCCGAAGTATCTGCTGGATGCGGTGATGTTTATCCGGGAAGGATATGTTGCTGAGGCGACCTGGCTTGACGCGAACCAATACATTTACCTCGCTGTCTCGCCGGATGGCGCCGCGGTATGGCGCTATGACTACGTCAAGTCGGAGAAGGAACGGTTCATCTCCGCGAATTTTCTCGAGCAATATCTGTGTCCCGCGCAATATACGCCGCGCCTCGATTGGGTGCTCTCACCGGGCAAACGCCTGCTGTTTACCCACTACTTCGATGATGCGGGCCAGCACCACTGGAATCTGCTGGATATCAGCGGGGCGCCCGATTTCCGCTTGAAGAATTTCTCGCCGCCTGCTGGCATGCAGATCAGCCGCGCGTTGTTCTCGCCTGACGACCGGCTCGGTGTATTTTTCCACGATGCATTTCAGGAGGGGAGCGACACCTCCGTGCTGGTGTTGGACTTTGAGGCAGGGACGGAATATTGGCGCGTCAACACCCACGACTTAAACTTCATCACTGAGGCATGGTGGGGCGCGGCGATTTATGACAAGCCGCGCTGTAACGCGGTAGCCCAGCTCTATCAAGGCGAATTCTTGGAACATGACGGTATGGCCCGGCTTGATCTGGCGAACCGGACGGTCACATTCGTCCCGGAGACGAGCGGTGTGCAGATCGGGGCGGAAGCGTTATGGGGCGAAGTCTCTTGTATCGCCACCGGCAGTCCCGAGCAGCCTTACGAAATTATCGGGCGGATTCCCGGACGCCAAGAAGTTCGAGTGCCACTGACTGCCAAACCCGTGGGAGTGGACACTTTGCCGCAAGCGGGCCTGGTACTGATCGCCAACACTGAAGACCAGATCACCACCGACCTGTGGCTCGTAAATATCATCACCGGCGACAAATGGATGGTGGACCGCGACTGCGCCAGCTTCTCGCTAGCCAGCGACGGCAAACTGCTGGTGCGAGGTGAAAAAAATAATGCCCTGCGGGTTTACCTGCTTTCGTCGGCGCTGGATGATGCGGCGGACGGCAGTTAAATTAGCGGGCCTGTCTGGCCAACAGTGAGCAGCGGATAGCGTTGCCGGATGGAGTATTCCACCGCGCGCCCCACCCACACAGTTTCCATCAATACAAACTCGCGGTGGACGGTGTTTAAGTCCAGTTCGATGCGCTCCGGGCCAATCCGGCCTTGCTCCTGTAAACGCCGCAGCATGTTCGCGTTGATTCGCGCTTGGCCAGGATCAATATGTTTACGCGCTTTCGCAAGGGTAATATGCGGGCGGAATTCCTGGCGATCATCATGCTGAGGAAAGACAGCGGCAATCCGGCTGGCGAGAGCGGTTAGTTCCGGCGAATCATCCGCCGCAGCATAGAGCACCCGCGCGCTGCGCGGCGAACCAAAGAAACCGACGGTGGACCAGTGGAGGTTGAACGCATTGAATTGCTGGCAAATTTCCTTGCAAGCCAGGTCTATGTCCACAATCTTACGTTCAGGCACTTCGCCGAAAAAACGCAATGTCATATGGAAGTTGAATTGCGGGATGAAATGCCAATTAATCAAGTGCTTGTTCAGCTCCCGCTGGCATTCGGCCAGCCGCTCCTGCGCGGTGCGCGAGAGCTGCAATGCTAGAAACACACGAGGATCAAGACGTGGCTTCACTTGCGTGCGATCCTTGCTGGCAAGTATTCCTCCCAAAGGCCGTCAGACCTAACCAGATTATAACAAGCTAGTATTCGCATTCCAAATCAAGCAAGACTGCCGCAGGATATCATTGCAGCGTGTTTGAATACCTTTGGCGCAATACATCGCGGCAACTGCTGCGCTATGGAGTGCAAAGCGCACTGGTGATACTCGGCGTAGCTATTGGAGTGGGCAATATCATCGCGCTGGTGAGCCTGACTGATCTAGGCCGTCAGCAGACCACAGGCATGATCCGTGATTTCGGAGCGAACTTGGTCTTTGTCATGCCGTATTTCGACATGGAGGGCAGTTCGATGCGCGATTCCGGGTCATCGACGATGTCCGCCCACTTACCGGCTTCCGCTCTTGATGCAGTATTGAAAGCTGAGCCAGTCGAATCAGCATCGGGTGTGTTTCTCATGCCTGGGCACGTCGGTTACGGCTCCAAGCGCTGCTTTACGACATTGGAAGGCGTCATGCCGGCGTTTCTCGACCTTGTCGGATTTAGGCTTGCGGCTGGGCGCTTCATCTCACAGGTAGATCTGGACAACAAGCACCAGGTCGTTTGCCTGGCCGATACAGTGCGCCGCGAGTTGTTCGGTGAGGCATCAGGCATCGGCGAGCAGGTAGTGATCAAGGGGCGCAGGTTCACCGTGATTGGCGTTCTCGAATCAAAAGGCCGGGTCGGCTTTGAGGATGTCGACAACCGGTTATTCATGCCGCTGACGATTGAACAAGAGCTGTTCGACTACGACGGCTTGACGGGCATTGTGGCGAACTATCGCGAAGGCTGTCGCGAGCAAGCGGTGGTTTCCGCGCTTGAGGATCAACTGGCTCAAACGCTCAAACCCGGACAGGTGGTCGAAGATACCTTTACCGTGTTCACTGTCAAAGATGCGAGGCGGTTGTTGGATTCCACCCTCGGCATCTTCCGCGCCGTCTTGAGCGGAATCGCCAGTATTGCGCTGTTGGTTGCCGGTATCGGCATAATGAACGTGATGTTGATCCGCGTGATCCAGCGGCGCCAAGAAATCGGCATCAGGCAGGCAGCAGGGGCGACGCCGAGGGATATCCGCGCGCAATTCCTGTTTGAAAGTGCCGCTCAGGCAGCAATCGGAGCGATTGCAGGCATCGCGTTAGGATATGGCGGCGTAGTGGCTTACTGCCGGTATGCGGGCTGGGAACCTTACGTCAGCGGTTGGACCATCCTGGGAGCAGTTATCTTCAGCGTTACTATCGGCTTGATCTTCGGAGCCTACCCAGCCTGGCGTGCGTCGAAACTCGACCCGATTGTTGGCTTGCGCACGGAGTATTGAATCCGCGTCTTTACTCGGTTGGCGTATCTGGTGCTTTACTCAACTCCACGTCGAGATACTCGGACTCGCCTGCGCGAAGATTGACATCGAATACCGCGGGGTAAAGGCTGCCGTCAGAGGCTTGGAATTTCACAATGTAATCGCCGGGCTTAAGCTGCTTAAAATAACCAATTCCGTAATAGTCCGTTGGCTCTTGGTTAATCTGCGTACCCTTGGAGTTCAACAGGAGCATCAAGCAGCTCTTGCCCTTGCCGTTCAATTTGCAGTTGGCGCCGATTTCTGCCGGCTCGG
>CAYXMN010000031.1:4866-19895 GCA_964465955.1 uncultured Planctomycetales bacterium | reverse complement strand
TCCAGCGCCGCGCCGAAGCAGCCGTGCGCCCCGGACAGCCCGCCGCCGATCAGCACCGCCTGCGGCGTGAAGATGTTGCACAAGCTGCCCAGCCCCGCGCCGACCGCCGCGCCGTAGCGCGCCCAGGCCGTGCCGGCCGCCGGGTCGCCCGCCCGCGCCAGCTCCGCGAGCTGCTTCGGATCCACCGCCGCCTGCGCGCCGCCCGCGCCGGTGTAATAGCGCAGCACGCTGTCGCGGCAGGCCAGCGCTTCCCAACTGCCGGGAATACCGGTGTTGGCCGCGGGGCCGTCGAAGTCGATGGTGATGTGCCCGCCCTCCGGGCTAATCCCGCTGCCGCCGGCCAGTAGGGCGCCGTTGAGCCAGACCGCCGTGCCCACGCCGGTGCCCAGCGTGATGCCGAGGGCGCAGGCCGGGCGCGCGTCGAGCACGTCCAGCGCGTCAATCAGGAACGCGTCGGCGTCGTTGATCAAATACACCGGATAGTCCAGCCGCGCGTTCAGCAGCTCGCGCAAGGCCAGCCGCTGCCAGGGCGTGTTCGGCGAATACATGATCACGCCGCGGCTGATCATGCCGCATGAGCCGATACCCAAGGCCTGCGGGGCGGCGTCCAGCTCGCCGGCCAGGCCGGCGCAGGCGCGCGCGATCGCGTCCGCCACTTCCCCCGGCGCGCCGCCGGGCACGGGGAGGCCCTCGCGCCAAGCCAGGCGCTTAGTCCCGTCCCACGCGCCGAGTTTCAAGCTGGTGCCGCCGATGTCCAGGCCAAGCTGCATCTGAGCCTCCCGAGCGATTAGTTGCTGGCGGAGTATTCGAATAGATTATACGTGCGGCCGCCGCGGGCGAACTTGATCAGACGGCGCGGCAAGCTGCGCTCGACCCAGA
This sequence comes from uncultured Planctomycetales bacterium, assembly GCA_964465955.1. GTDB lineage: Bacteria > 4484-113 > 4484-113 > 4484-113 > JAFGCY01 > CAYXMN01. The sequence goes on along the minus strand of CAYXMN010000031.1, from coordinate 19,016 downwards.
ACACCTGCTCCTCGCCCGCGCAGGCGAAGCGCAGCTCGTAGCACTGGCAGGCCGCCGGCTCGGCGCTGGTCACGTCGACGTAGGTCGGGGCGGCCACCGACAAGTCGAGATTGCGCAGGCGCAGGCCGTCAACCAGCGGCGCCGTGAACGGCCATGTCTCGCCGTGGGGCTTAAGCTGGCGCGCCAGCACGGGCAGTTGGGCCAGCTCATAGCTGAAGGCGCGCTGGCGCAGGCTGCCGGGGGCGAGGGAGATCGCGCCCTTGGTGCGCCAGTGCCGCACGCGATCGAAGGTGTATTCCACGCGATCGCGCTGGAGCTGCTGCAACTGGTTGAGCTGGGCGGCGTAATCCTGGTTCGGGCCCGCGGGGGCGGCCGCGGGGGCGGGGGCCTGCTCCGCCGCGCCGGGCACCAGGCGCTGCTGGCGTTCGAGGCGCAGGGGTTGCAGCGTCCGCGGATCCAGCCACAGCGTCAGTTCGTGGGGATCGTCGTCGTCGTAGTACAGGCCTGCCTGCACGCAGTCGCCGAACTCGGGGTGGTCCACCCGCGACAGGGCGAGCGTGAGATAGCCCAGCACCTGGCCGGCCTGGTCCTGGATGATGTAGCGGGCCAGGCTCGGCGAGACCTGGGGCTCGACATGATCCTGTGGGTTATAGAACCCGCCCACGCCGGGGGCCGGGCCGAGCTGCTCCGGGATGAACAGGAACGGATCGTTGGGCGCGTTCAGCTCCTTCCAGGCCCGCTCCTCCTCCGCGGTGCGCGGACGGCGGCGCAGGGCGCCAGCGCGGGCGGGCGGCGCTTCCTCTGCGCCGGCCTCGCTGTCTTCCGCAGCCGTGGCATCATCCGGCGCATCCGGCTCAACCGCCGCGCCGCCGTCTTCCGGCGCGGGATCTTCCGCTTGAGCCGGATCGGAGTTGGCCGGCGGGTCGTCCTGCGCCACCGCCGCCGCGAGCGACAGCAGCCCTGTCAGCAGCAGGAGCGTTAGTAGACGCAGGAGCGCAGCACCCATAGGCCCAGCCATATTATCACCACCGCCGTCAGCGCCACGGATAGAAACGCGATGCGCTTCTCGCCCGCCAGCATTTGCCCCGGCTCCTCGCGCTGGCCTTGCCAGTCGAAGCGCAGGTGGCCGGTGGCCGCCGGATCGGTCTGCGCCAGGCGCTCGCGCGCGCTGGACGCGGCTTGCTCCAAGACTTGACGCCGCGCGGGCCACCACTGTTCAGCCTGGTGGATGGCGGTCTTCACCTCGCGCGCCTCGGCGGTCAGCGGCACGGCGTTTTCCAGCAGCACCGTTTCGCCGCGCGCCACCGAGGCTTTGACGCGCTCGATCTGGCGCAGCTCCTCCTGCTGCTTGAGCCAGCTCGGCGCGCGCGGCTTGAGATTTTTCAGCGGGTCGCGGCTCGTTTCCAGCAGCCCGGCCTGCATCACCGCGCGCGGCGCGTCGGGCAGGTAGGCCTGGTAGGCGTCGGCGCGGGTCAGCTTCTCAATCTCGCGGTTGGTCATGCCGGACAGCTCGACGATCCAACGCTCCTCGCGCGCCAGCACCTCGCGCGCCACGTGGCCTGGGATCTCGCCCGGCGCCACCTGCGCGCTTTCGCGCAGCGCGTTGAGCAGCAGCCCGTTGCGCTCGTAGCACTCGGCGAGCAGCAGGCGCGCGCGGGCCAGCAGGTGCGGGTTGGCCTGCTTGATCGTGCGCAGCAGCGGCGTCAGCACCCGCGCGGCGGAGCGGTACTCCTCAAGCATGAAGTGCGCGTAGGCCAGGTGCACCCCGCGATCCAGCTCCAGCGCGTCGTGCTGGGTGTCCTCCTCGACGGCCAGAATCGACGCCGCGCGCTCGTAGTCGCCGCGCATGATGTGAGCGCGCCCGGCGAGCAGCTTGGCCTCGTCGTACAGCCCCCAGGCCTGGGTCATCTCCTCGGTCACCTGCAGCGCTTCGCCGGGCTGGTTCAAGGCGAGCAGCGTCGCCGCGTAGCAGCATGCCACCGCGAACGCGCTGGGATAGAGCGGGATCAGCACGCAGGGCGAGATGCGCAGCAGCAGGCGCAGGCCCGGCTGCAGGCGGCGGATGGCGAGGCCGGGCTCGGCGTCCGCGCCGTAGCAGCGCATGAAATGGGCGTTCGCCGCTTCGAGGCGCCCGGCGGACAGCTCCAGCGCGCCGGCCAGCAGGTGCAGGTCCGGCAGCAGTGCGCTGGCATCGGCGAGCCCGCCCAGGCGCGACGCGGCCTCGTCGAACCGGTTCTCGCCGAGCAGGTGGAGCGCGCTGTAAAGCAGTTGCTCCTCGCCGGGGAGCAGGTAGAACATCCAAGGCTTGATGTGCTTGAGCGCGCGCGCTTCGCTTAAGCCCACCCCAATGTCCAAATCAAGCAGGCTCAGCTCAGGATAGCTCGATAGCCAGCGCGCCCACACACTGGAATTCTAGCATGGGAGGCAGGCGCAGCGTAAGCGGCACGCCGCGCGCCGTAAGCCGCGTGCGGTAAGCCGTCAGCCTTCAGCTGGCGGCGGCGGTCTCCGGCCCCGGACCGCCTGCCCCGGATTGTGCACCGTCAACTCGCGGATAAGTGTGTCTTTCCTTTTGCCGCGCCGGCTAGGATAATGCTGGTACAAGTAGGATCCGGCGCGCGCTGCGGCGCAGCGTGCGCCATTGGGGGCCGGGATGTGCGAGAACGCGTGGGCGGGAAACAAGCTGTCCGCAACTGACGCAGCGTGGCACGGCGCGCTGGCGCTGCTCTTCTGGCTGGGCTGCGCCCTGCTCGCCGGCTGCTCCGGCGGGGCCGCGGGCCTGGCCGGACCGGGGGCCGATGCCGATGAAGCGTCCGCCCTGCTCAGTGCACCGGCGGAGCTACTGCGCACGGCGGCGGGCTCGGCGGACTCCCAGGTGGACGGCGCCGACTTCAACCCGGCCTGGCCCCACGCCAGGGTCAGCCGCGACGGCGGGCGGGGGCGCTTTACCCCGGTTTGCGCCGGCGCGCCGGTCCTGCGCAACATGGCCTACGCCGTCTACCGCTTCCAGTTCAGCGGGGTAGCGCCCGAGCCCGGCCTATTGCTCGATTGGGACACGGCCCCGCCGGTGGAAAACTTGTGGATCGCGCTGTCGGATTGGGGGAACGCGCGCTGGGCCTGGCTGCCGGTGACAACGGCCAGCCGGCTGGAAGTGCCGGAGCTGGCGCGCTACCTCGACGGCGCGGGCAACCTGCTGGTGGTGGCGGCGCTGGCCGGCCACGACATCGCCACGCTGAGCTCCCTCACCGTCGAGGGCGAGCTGGCCCCCGGCCCCGGCGCTTGGCCTCAGCAATTCCACGATGCGCAAAACAATTGCTGCAGCGAACTGACCGGCCCGGCGACGGAAACCGTCAAGTGGAGCGTCTACGGGAATTACTCAGGTCTGATCCTGGCGGAAGACAACATCATGCTCGCCAGATCGCTCGATAAATGTGTCGCGCTGGACAGCCAAGGCGGCCGGTTGTGGGAATCGGAGAGCCTGGGGGATCACCTGTGTGATCCGGTCATCGGCCAAAGCGGAACCATCTATCTCTTGAGCAGGGCAGGCACGGTCTACGCGCTCAAGCCCGGCGGCGCGCTGGACTGGTCGCTCGATCTCGAAGTATCCATCAACGATCATTTCGTCCTCGGCCCGGACGACACGCTGTACATTTCAGCTTCCGGCGGGCAGGCCAGCGAGCTAATCGCCGTCTCCGCCACGGGGGAAGCCCAGTGGCGCACGCCGGTCGCGCAACCTTACATCAGCCCACCAACCCTTGGGCGGAACGGCCTGGTCTATATCTGCGCCTCCGGCTCGCTCCTCGCTTACAGCGCCAGCGGCGCAGCGGCGTGGACTTGCCCCCTGCAAGATGATGGCAGCGCCACGCCGGTGGCCGGCTTTAACGGGACGATCTACTCCAAACTTGGTGACACGTTGTACGCCGTCAGCCCGGCGGGCAGCTTGCTGTGGAGCTACACCGGCGGCGATGCCCTCACCCAGCCGGTGGTAGGCGCGGATGGCTCGATCTATCTGACGAGGTATCCCGGTGAGGTGCTGTGCTTGACGCAAGCCGGCAGCGAAAAATGGGTGTATGCGACGGGCGGTTCAAAGGAGTCGTTCTACAGCGCCACGCTGGATGCCCAGGGCACGCTGTACGCCTTGAAGGGAGGAGACCTGCTCCTGGCCATCGCTGCGGACGGCAACTTGAAGTGGTCGAAGCATCTCGCGGCGGCGGCTAGCGGCAATCCGGTCATCGGGCCTAGCGCTACCATGCTTGTCACCGGCAACAGCGTCCTAACCTGCCTGGGTTTTGACGAAGCGGCCATCTACCCGCCGTACCGCCTGGCCGCCAGCCGCGGCGAGTTCGCCGGGCAGGTGCGGCTCGACTGGCAGTGGGTCGGCGGCGGCCAAGCGCCGGACGGCTACCTGATCTACCGCTCCCTGCGCCGGGACAGCGGCTATGCGCTGCTGGCCGACGCCGGACCGGCGACAACTTACCTGGACACGAGCGCCGCCCCCGACATGCTCTACTTCTACCGCGCCACCTGTTACAGCGGCAACCAGGAAAGCGCGCCGTGCGATCCCGTGGCGGGTTACCGCACGCCCAGCGGCGACTTCGGCGAATGGCCGACGTTCATGCACGACGCGCAGCACACCGGGCGCAGCCCGCGCCTCGGGCCGGTAACCAGCGCTGTGAAGTGGACCAGCGCGGAGGCCGGCGCGCTGATTTACGGCAGCCCGGTGATCGACAACAGCGGCAACATTTATTCAGGCCTGGGGACGGTCACCGCCCTGGACGGCGGCGGCGCCTTACTGTGGTCAAGCACGGGTAATTCATCCACTGGTGACGGCGGCTTGGCGCTTGGCTTAGGCGGCGCAATTATCACTGCGCAGCGCATGCTGAATCCAGACGGGACTGAATCATGCAGTTTAGAAAATGGCGGATTCGTCTGCTGGAGCGTGATCAGTCCGCAAGCGATGGTGTATAGCCTGAACACGATCAATCTCTGGGCTTACTATCCGCACGGCGCCATTGAGTGGGAGCTTGAGCTATTTCAAGATTTCGCGATGATCTTCTCCTGCCCGGCGTTGGCCCCCGACGGCACGCTGTACTTAAGCGCGGGTGACAACCGCGTCCACGCCGTGAACCCGGACGGCTCGATCAAGTGGACGTATCTGATGGGCGCCGGGCCGACGTATTCCGGCTGCGCCGTGGCGCCCGACGGCACAGTCTATGTGGGCAACAACGACCGCAACCTCTACGCGATCAACCCCGACGGCACGGAGAAGTGGAAGTATCTGACCGGTGGAACGATCGCCACCACCCCGGCCGTCGGCGCGGACGGCGCGGCCTACGTCGGCAGCTTCGACGGCAAGTTCTACTGCGTCGAGCCCGGCGGCAGTCCGCGCTGGGTGTTCAACGCCGGGGGGGGCTTCCACTCCTCGGCGGCGCTGGACGCGGCGGGGCGGGTGTATGTCGGCTGCGACAACAAGAAGGTGTACTGCCTCGACGCCAGCGGCACCGAACTGTGGAGCTATGAGACCGGCGGCGCGGTGAAAAGCTCGCCCGCCATCGGCGCGGACGGCACGGTCTATGTCTACAGTGGCGACGGCTTGCTGTACGCCTTCGGGCCGGGGGCGTGACAGCGGGTTCGCGAACCGCGGCAAGCCCCGGTGGGACGGGTATCCCGGCCCGCGCCTGGTTGCGTCACGCGTGCTGTTCTTGCTTCAGCACGACCTCCGCGAAACGCAGGTTGGCCAGGTTGTCCACGTCGTAGGCCAGCTCAGGCGGCGCGCCTACCCCGCGCACTTCCACCCCCGCCAGTTGCGCCGCGCGCCGCTCCAACGTTTGAAGCTTGAGCGTGCCGGTTAGATAGCCCCAGGCGATGGGCAGGCCGAGCAGCAGCGCCAGCCGGTGCGGCCACTTGCGCCAGCGGAAGAAATCGCGCGCCAGCGGGATGTTGGAATACAGGGCCGGGCCGGTGAGGTAGAACACGCTGCCCAGCGTCAGCGGCGCGCCGTCGATGCGCTCGAAGCGGTTGGGCGCGCCGGGGAAGCGCGCCTCGAAGTCGTCGCCGGTGACGGTCGCCAGCGCGATTTCCGCGGGCGAGCCGGCCAGGCCGCGTAGGAAGCGCGCCAGGGTCTGGACGGTGATGAACGGCAGATCGGGCGAGATAATCAGGTAGTTGTGCTCCGTGCCGCCTAGCGCGTTAAAGGCGTTAAGCACGTTCTCGATCACCGTCTGGCCCTCGGGCACATACTCGATGCCGCAGGCGGTGGCCGCCGCCGCCACCTCGTCGTTGCCGGCGGCGCAGACGCGCTCGATCACGTTGCACTGCAGCGCGGCGCGGGCGGCCTTGGCCAGCAGCGCCTCCCCGCCCACCTCCAGCAGCGCTTTGACGCGCGAACCGGCCAGCGGCTGCAAGTCCCTGGGCAAGCGCCCCCCGGCGATCAGGATTGCGTGCAGTGCCATGGCCATATTGTACGCCCGGCCTAGCTGAAACCCCAAGCGCCGCCCGCGGATGCAAGTGGCGAGATGTAAGCAGTAAGCAAGACAGGTAGCTGCGGGTCCACGACCCGCAGTAATCCTCGGTGGGACGGGCATTTCTGCCCTCCATTAATCGTGGTGCGGAGGCCCGCGCCACCAATGACCGTAGGCCCTCGACTCATAGCTACTGAAATTCGAAGGATCAAGCGTGCTGCCGCACGCTCTACAATTTCTCTGTTAGCTTCAGCCTGGAACAAGCTTGGGTCTGAAGGAAGGGACCGGCGATGGGTGATGGCGATTCACGGACTGAGCCCGGCGGCGTGGCGGAGCCGGGTTATACGGCGCGGCTAAGGCGGCTGGCGCGCTCGGCCAGACGCGGCGTGTGGCTCGGGGCGCTCAGCGGCGGGCTGCCCCTGGGCGGAACGCTGGCAGGCGCCGGCAGTTTCGCGCTGATCGATGTGTTCGACAGGTGGATGAGCATGTACGAGACCGCTGCGGAAATGCACGACAGCTATCTGCAGTTCTATGCGTGCTTGTGGTTGGCGTCGATGCTGTCAGGTTGGTTCATCGCGTACATGGTGGTTCGCTCCAAATTCACCGCCAGCTACCGGCGGGCCCAGTCGATCCTGCACCACACCGACGCCTTGGCCTTGATCCTCGACGACCAGGCGCTGGAGCTGTATCTCGCGCGCCGCGGACAGCTGCCGGGCGGAGCGCTGCCCAGCCTGCTGTCCGGGCGGCGGCGGATCGAGGACCAGCTGAAGCTGGGCGCGGTCTATCTCAACGTGCTCCACGCCATCTCCCAGCAGGGCCCGGCGGCAGCAACCGTCGCCTTCAAACGATTGCCGGGATTTTTAAACCCATTCCTCGCCACGGCCTACCACACCGGCGCAGGCTTAAGCGCGCTGGCGCTGGGCTGCCCCTTCAACTTCGGCGCGAGCTGCATCCTCGGCGTGCCGTTGATTGCAGTCGCGCGGCACATTGGCCTGCCCTACGCTGAGTACCTCGGCAACCTCACCGCAATCTGCGAGGCCGCGTTGGGAGACGCTTCGGAGTGTACAAACAATCCGGTTGGTAATTAGGACTATTGAGCACCGGTAACATGCGGCTGTGAAAGGATGTAAGTGGTACGATGTAGGAGGGATGTAAGATGTAGGAGAGATGTAAGATGTAGGAGAAATGTAAGATGTAAGCGGGATTGCTTTGTGGCTTACTACATCTTACAACTTACATCTTACATCTTGAAACTTACCTCTTACATCTGAGCGCTCAGGGCAATTGCAGGCGGCGCCAGCGCTCCGCTTAATCCTACCCCCGGAGCAGGAAGCAGCCGGGAGCGTCCGGCGGGAGCTGCTCCCAGCGCAGCACTTCCGCAATCAACTCCGCGCTGGCGAGCTGGTCCAGCGGGATCAGCCGCCCCGCGCAGGCCAGCGCTAGGCCGGGCAACACCGGCCCGCCGTCGGTGTACTGCGTGCGCAGCTCGAGTAGCTGTTTCAGCACCGTTTCACGTTCGTGACCAGCCGCAGGCCAGAACTCGCGCAGAAGCCCTTGCCACAAGCATTGCCCGTAATGATTGAGTAGAACGGCTTGCGCGCCAGTTTCTGGCTTGCTCCACAACGTTTTGAAGAATGCGCTGACAACTCGCTTTTCATATCTTGTGGAACTCGCGTTTCCTGAGTCCTGCGATGTTCCAGAACTACTGCCTGCCTGCCATAGCGACAGCTGATCCGACTGCCATGCTTTGCTTACCTCGATACTAACCAACCGGTTGGCAATCTCGTGCAATTCTTCCGACTCGCGCACCTTGGCATCCTGGGCGTAGGGCTGAGAACCCCGCCCGGTGACGGTGAGCACCTGGCGCTGGGAGTCGAACTCGTAGTCCGTGCTCACCCGTTCCGCGCCCTGGGCGGAGAGCCGCCGCGTGACCTCCGCCGTCAACTCGGCGATGTCACCCGCGCTAGGCTCCGCGACGCTCTTGCTTAAACTGACGCACGACACTGCCAGCGCCGCGCCGATGGCAGAGATGACGGCGTGGTCGGGGATGAGCACCCCCGGCAGGCCGAGCTTCTCCGCGACCCACGGCAGAACAAACGGCGCACCGCCACCGCCACCGACAACGGTATATCCATGAAGGTCAACTTGGTGAGTCTGCGCAAGTTCATTGATTGCACTAACTACTAGCGAGATACTCCCTTCCAGTGCGCTCTTCGAAGAATGGCCAAGGGTCATATCAGCAATTTGGAGATCAAGATCGTTGTAGAATTCGTCCCACATTTCCTGGCCTAGATGCTCCAAGGCAGCCCGGCTCTCTTCCTTGGTGACCCAGATTAGATGAGCATCAGTCACGGTCACTGCTACTTCCCTGTCGTAGTCCTTCCCGATAATGTAGCTGTGGCCACTCTGTTCCTCACGCCAGACTCCTACGCCGGGTCCGGCTACATTTTGTTTGAGCGCCTGGAACAGGTACGGCAGCCCGGCGATGTGGGCCGAGCGCGGGCCGAACAGCGCCGTGTCCGCCCGCAGCATGCTCCCGCCGCCGACGGCGACGGTGCGCAAATCGAGCGCGGGGACGAGCAGGCGCTGGCCGCCCACCGTCGCGTAGCGGTGGCGCACGCGGCCGTCCTTGATCAGCGTGATGTCCGTGCTTGTGCCGCCGACTTCGATGAACACGACGTTGCTTAAACCCGAGCGCGCCAGCGCCGCGCTGGCCCCCGCCGCCGGGCCGGACAAAAGCGACAGCACCGGTAGCCGCTGCAGCTCGTTAAGGCTCATCGCGCCGCCGTCAGAGCGCACCACCTGCACCGGCACGCCCGGCAGCAGCTCCGCTGCCGCCTGCGCCGTGAAGCGCGCCGTGGCCAGCATCCTCGGCAGCATGCTCGCGTTGACCACCGCCGTGCGCGCGCGCGCGGAGAGGCCGAGCACCTGCGTGATGTCCGCCGCGCAGACCACCGGATGCCCCAGCGCGCGGTACTTGGCCGCGACCAGTTCCTCGCGCAGCTCGTGCTGGCCCGCCAGCGGCTGCACCACGGCGACGGGACGGTGCGCCGCCACGTCTGAATCCAACGCAGGCGGTTCAAACCTTGCTGCTTCCTCCCACGGGATCAGCACGCGCTCTAGTTCCACGTGATGCCCGCCGCCGAGCTCCAGCCTGCCCTGCGGCAGCGCTTGCCTCACTGCGAGGCCTTCCCCCGGCGGGACGATCACGGCGAGGATCACCGGCGCCACATCGCCCTCCAACAGCGCGTTCGTCGCCTGCGTGGTGGAGTGCGCGACGAGCTCGATGTCCGCCGCGTCCGCATGCGAAAGCAGCAGCGCGAGCACCTGGCGCACTCCCTCGGCCACGCCGCTTCCTGCCGTGTGCGTGGTGGGCACGCGCGCCGTTGTGACGACCTCACCGGGCGGGCGCAGGATCACGCCGTGGGTAAAGGTGCCACCGACGTCGATGCCGATGCGCAGTGAAGGCATGCGGTAATTATAGTGTCCGTGCAATACGCTGAGATAGCGAACTCCAGGCAAGCTGGCCTAGTCTAACTAGAGTAATGCTGGCCGGGGGAGTATGGCATGGACGAGCTAACAGTGTATGGCTGGCGCGATTTCTGGCTGGGATTGGTACTATTGACGCTGCCCTGCGCGTTGGATTACATCATTACTTGGCTGGCTCTGCGCAATGAAAACGTGCCGCAACCGCGCATGCTGCCAATCCTTACATATGTATTGTTGGTTGTCGCCGGAGGCGGTCTAGTCCAGGTGTGGTGCTTAGCCAGCAGCATTCAAGGTTGTAAGGTAGATAACGAACCGCAACTGTGGGCGATCTTCGGCACAGTCGTGCTTGGCATGCTCGCAGCCCGTTTTTTATTCCGCTGTAGCTGGCCCGCCGCCTGTTGGTTAGCCATCTGGGCTAGTTTATGCGCCTGGCTTGCCGGTGGTGTAGCATGCGGAGCATAGGCGTGAGCTCGCCGGGCGGGCGCAGGATCACGCCGTGGGTAAAGGTGCCGCCGACGTCAATGCCGATGCGCAGTGAAGGCATGGAGGTAATTATAGTGCGGGCGCGGCGGTAGCCTCCCTTGGTATAATTCTGTTCATGTGGGGACAAGTACTAGGATACATAGCCCTCTGCTGCTTGACGCTGGCCGCAGTCGCCTGCCCGCAGCAGATCAAGCAGACTGTGCAAACGGCCAAGCAGCTCCAGCAGGGCTTACCCCAGCCCAGCAGCGCGCCGAAAAGCTGGCACGTCATCGCCAGCGGGAAGCGCCCTGGGTTCCAGCACACATTGGCAGTGGTCAATGGGTGCCCGGCAGTGGCCTACTACGAGAATCATCAAATATACTTCGCTCAAGCGATCCAGCCGGTTCCGCAACAGACGGCTGATTGGCTGGTCTACGATATGGACTCCGCGCGGGAAGAGGGGGCCTGGAGCGAACTAGCCCAGCTCGGCGGCAAGCCGGTGCTGATCTATAGCGTGCGTAAGCCGCGGCAGCCTGTGCTGGCTATCGCCACATCCCCGGCTCCACAAAGTGCTGCGGACTGGCAACGCTTTGACTTGCCCGATAACCGCTACGCACCAGGCCAAGTGGCCGAGATCGACGGGCGGCTCGCCATCGCCACGCTTCGTCGGAGATCTGATGAGGAACGCGAACGCAAGGATGATGCCGCAAACCGGGAGTTGGTGTTCCTGCGCCAACCGGATGCTGGCACCCTCAACCCGGCTGAATGGAGTGAGCAGACTATCCCTTTGGAAGTTAGCACTTATTCATTCACAATCCGATTGATTGAGTACCAAGGCTTACCGCTGTTGTCGTTTATCAGTGGCGAAGGTGAAGGTAACAACGTCCACCTCTGGCGCGCGAGGACTGCTGATCCACAGTGCGCGGAGGATTGGGAAAAAACCATGATTGTGGAAAACGAAGCTGTAACCTTACTCGGCAACGAGCTAAAGCTTCACGACGGCCAGCCTGTCCTGGCTTACGAGCTGGGCGATCCATCCAAACTGAACATCACGTTAGCAAAGCCTGGCGCGAAGGACAGCGGGTTCGACCTGACAAGCTTCACACTTGCAGACTTGGGCGATTACGGCTCAGACATCGCGCTGGCCAGCCACGACGGCAAGCTCTGCGTCGGCTGGTCATTTTGGGCGCAGGTGTTCGTGTTCGAGTCGGAGACGCCCGCACTGCAAAGCAAGGATGATTTCCGCAGCTACTTCCTGAGCGAGTCGCCGGGCAAGGAAACCGTGTCGGACTGCGAGCTGGCGGTGTGCGGCGGTAAGCTCGTGGGGACTTACCTGCACGAAGGCACACCCGGCGAGCTGCGGTTCGTGGCGTTCCAATAGCATCTTTCTCAAAATTGCCAATTTAAACACCGCGCGCCGAGTGGACCACCGCGCCGGGCGGGCGCAGGATCACGCCGTGGGTAAAGGTGCCGCCGACGTCGATGCCGATGCGCAGGTTGGGCATGGGGCTAATTATAGTGCGGGGCGGTAAGCAGCAGGCGGCAAGTCGTAAGTGAGATCGCGGGGGCCACACGCGGTATGCGGGCGCGGCCTGAAAGCGCCGGCGGCCTGCCGCCACGCGGTGGTTCCTGGCTGGCCGCTGACAACCTGCCTCCGACAACTGGCGCGGCCTTACATCCCTTCCAGCGGCTTGAAGCCTTGGCCTTTAATCTCGAACGCGTCCTGGATGATCATGAACGCGCGCGGGTCGATTAGCTTCACCTGGTCTTCGAGGATCGCCAGCTCGCGGCGGCTCAGCGCCGTCAGCACGATGCGCTTATCCTCGTGCTTGAACATGCCCTGGCCGTGGAGGAACGTGCCGCCGCGGTCGAGCTTGTGCAGGATCACCGTGCGGATCTCGTCGGGGCGGTCGGAGATGATCATCACGCTCTTCATATAGCCCATGCCGGTCAGCAAGCTATCGAGCACCTTGCCCGTCACGAAGATGGTGATGATGGCGTACAGCGCCAGGTCGATCTGATGGAAGGCAACCACGCCGAAGATGACAATCACGGAATCGACATAGACTAGGATCTGCCCGACCGGGCCGTTGGTCCACTTGGAAATTACCTGCGCGATGATGTCCGAGCCGCCGGTGGTGGCGCGCGCTTTGAAGATCAGGCCCAGCCCCGCGCCGATCAGCACGCCGCCGAACACCGCGGACAGCAGCGGCTCGTCCGGCACCAGCGGCTTGTCGCCCCAGAAGCGCGTCAGCAGGTCGATGAACGTGCTGGTCAGCACCATGCCGATCACCGTCTTAGCGCCGAAGCGCGGGCCCAGCACCTTCACGCCGAGCAGGATCAGCGGGATGTTCATCAACAAGCCGGAGAGGCCGGTGGGGAAGTGGAACAGGTAGTACAGGATGATGCCGATGCCGTAGACGCCGCCGGGGACGATCTTGTAGGGCACGATGAAGTAGACATAGCCCGCGGCCATGATGATGCTGCCGGCGAAAATCAGCAGGTAGCTGCGCCACCACTTCCAGGTGAGCAGGCGCTCCGAGTTGGCGGCGGCGAGGAACTGCGCCCCGCGCTTGACGGCCTGGCCTGCTGCTTCAATGATGTCCATACTGTTGCTCCGTGGAACCGCACGCGCCGGGCGGCGGAATTTAAAGCCGAGGATTATATATCTGATTATCCGGAAAAGCGAATGTTTAACGCAAACGCGGGCGGAATTCCGGGCAAAGCTGCGATGGTAGGAATAAACAGTGGCGCAGCCGCCCCCGGCTGCGGATTGTGCCGCCCCCGGCTGCGATGGTAGGGAAAACTAGTGGCGCAGCCGCCCCCGGCTGCGGATTGTGCTGTACATGCCACAGGCGGGGCGCCTGTGCCACCTGCGCCTGCGCCACCTGTGCCTGCGCCACCGGTACTGCCCGAACATTTCGGGGTAGCCAGCCCATGCCAGCTGACCGCGCTACAATACTCCCGGGATGGACACCCCTGCCGCGCCAACCGCGCCTGCCCCGGACGCGCCCGCCGCGCCCGACACCTGGCTTGCCGCCCTGCGCGGCCTGCGCGACAACCCGCTGGCGCATGCGCTAGAGTTACGACAACGGCGCAGGCAAGCGAGAAACAGAAAAATCCTGCGCCTTTGGCCACTGCTTGTCTCAACTACGCTAGTCGTACTCGCATTCTTCACCACTCAGTTGCAGAGCCTGCGTTCCGGAGGCAGGCTTACCGATAGCCTTATATCGCTTGGCGAGGGCTTCCTGTCTTGGGCTGTGTTCCTGTGGCTTGGCCAAGCGCTGTTCCAAGCATTCTCTGCCTGGCTCGGTTTGTTAAACCACAGCCGCAGCCGCGTACAAAATATGCTGGACGATGAAATCGCAGGCTGCAGGCTGACCAACCGCGAGATCATCGCTGGAGTAGCAAAAGCTACATTGAAACCTCTGCTATTGCCGCTTGCCGCTGCGCTGTTGTTAGGGTACATGTTTATCTGGAATCAGGCATTCTGGGAAAGCGGGATCCCGGCTTTGAATCAAGCTTCGAATCAAACCACGCAAGCCGCTACTAGTTCTACTGAAGTGGCTGAGGCGTATGCGAAGTGGCACAACAGCTCCCGACTTATTTCGCTCAATACTCCGATCACACTGGCAAGTCTCGCCATTGGGTCAACGCTGGCTTGCCTTAACCTATACTTCCTACTCATCGGTGTTGGCCGCCGCCATGTTTCATCAGGTTTAATTGCCGTAGAAGCTGCCG
>CAYXMN010000031.1:0-4856 GCA_964465955.1 uncultured Planctomycetales bacterium | reverse complement strand
ATCGGCGCCAGCTCATACATGGGCCCGGCGTCCGGGATTTGGGCGATGCTGCCCCGGTTGCTAGATGTGTCTAAAGTACTCGCGCCTTGGTTAGGTTGGCTCGTTTTTATGTTTAGGGCTTTGTTCTATTCCACGGGGTATATCGACGTTAGTATTCCTCCACCTTTTCTAAAACTGTACTTTTACACGGCAGCGATCACCGTCTCCTGCTTGAGTCTGGTGAACCACTATTCAATCCCAACCAGCGAATGCTTTGGCTCGCGCGTGGAATCGCTGGTTCAAGTAGCGTGGATCACCGGCCCTCATTGGTATAACGCACCGCTCCTGATCCTCAGCCTCCAGCTCCTCCTCCTCCCCATCCTGGCGCGGTTCGCGCTAACCAGTGTGAAGCGCTACCGCCAGGCGGCGGAGTAGGTTTTCAGAGGTGGTAGCCGGGCCTTCAGGCCCGGACTCACGCCACCACACCCGGCCTCAAGGCCGGGCTACCGGGGGTGTCACGCAGGGCCGCGCCGCTCCCCGTCTTGCCAATACTTGCATCTCCCCGTCTTGCTTACTACTTACATCCTGTAACTTACATCCCGGTTCGCGGGCAGGATGCCCGCGCTACCCGTAGCGTCCCACACACTTGTATAGTCCTTCTGGCGCGGGTATAATCCCCCTGCCATGCCGAGATTCCGCCTGACCGATCCCAAGCCTGACGACGCCATTGAGCTGGACTCCGCCGGCGTGCCCGGCTCGTTCTGGCAGCGCGAGGGCGAGTTCAAGCTTCACGCCGGCTACGCCCCCGCCGGCGACCAGCCCAAAGCCATCGACGCGCTCACCGCGGGCCTCACCGCCGGGCTGAAGTACCAGACGCTGCTGGGCGCCACCGGCACCGGCAAAACCTTCACGCTGGCCAATGTCATCGCGCGCGCCCAGCGCCCCACCTTAATCATCAGCCACAACAAGACGCTGGCCGCCCAGCTCTGCGCCGAGATGCGCGGCTTCTTCCCGGAGAACCACGTCGAGTACTTCGTCAGCTACTACGACTACTACCAGCCCGAGGCCTACATCCCGACGACGGATACATATATAGAAAAGGACTCCGCGATCAACGAGGAGATCGACCGCTTGCGCCACTCCGCCACTGAGGCGCTGTTGACGCGCAACGACGTGATCGTGGTCGCGAGCGTGAGCTGCATCTTCGGCCTGGGCAGCCCCGAGGACTATGAGAAGCTGAGCCTGCGGCTCTACCCCGGCTTCACCGTCAAGCGCGAGCGGCTGATCCGCCGTTTGGTGGACATGCAGTACATGCGCAACATCTACGAACTCAAGCGCGGCACCTTCCGCGCCAAGGGCGACGTGTTCGAGATCTACGCCGCGGACAAGGAGGAGATCACGCGCCTGGAGTTCTTCGGCGACGAGCTGGAGCGCATCACGCTGGACGACGCGACGACGGGGGCCGAGCTCTCCCGCCCGGCGCAGGCCTACGTGTTCCCCGCGAGCCACTACGTGCTGCTGCCCGACAAGCAGAGCATGGCGATGCAGGGCATCCGCGTGGAACTCGCCGAGCAGCTCGAGCGCTTCGAGCGCGACGGCAAAATCCTGGAGTTCCAGCGCCTCAAGGAGCGCGTGAACTACGACCTCGAGATGATCCAGAACGTCGGCTACTGCTCGGGCGTGGAGAACTACTCCCGCCACTTCGAGGGCCGCCTGCCGGGCGAGACGCCGAGCAACCTGCTGGAGTACTTCCCCGAGGACTACCTGATGGTGATCGACGAGAGCCACGTCACCCTGCCGCAGCTGCGCGCGATGTACAACGGCGACCGCTCCCGCAAATCCACGCTGGTGGAGTACGGCTTCCGCCTGCCCTCCGCGCTGGACAACCGCCCGCTGCGCTTCGAGGAATGGGAGCGCTACGTGCGCCAGTGCATCCTGATGTCCGCCACGCCGGGGCCGTATGAGCTGGAGCATTCCAGCCAGGTCGTGGAGCAGATCATCCGCCCCACCGGCCTGCTCGACCCGCGCGTCGAAATCCAGCCCACGCGCCACCAGATCGACGACCTCACCGCGCGCATCCAGGAGCGCATCCAGCGCGGCGAGCGCACGCTCGTCACCACGCTAACGAAGCGCATGGCCGAGAACCTGGCGGACTACTTCCTGCAGGCGGGCGTCAAGACGCAGTACCTGCACGCGGACGTGGACACCGTGGAGCGCATCCGCATCCTGCGCGACCTGCGCGCGGGCGTCTACGACGTGGTGGTGGGCATCAACCTTTTGCGCGAGGGGCTGGACCTGCCCGAGGTGAGCCTGATCGCCATCCTCGACGCGGACAAGGAAGGCTTCCTGCGCAGTGATAAAAGCCTAATCCAGATCATCGGCCGCGCGGCGCGCAACGTGGACGGGCTGGTCGTGCTCTACGCCGACTCCGTCACGCCGTCGATGCGGCGCGCGCTGGACGAGACGAACCGCCGCCGCGAGATCCAGCAGGCGCACAACACGGCGCACGGCATCACCCCGCAGACGATCGTCAAGGCGATCACCGACATCGCCGCCGGCCTGGAGGAGCAGGGGCTCAAGGTGATCCGCGGGGCGCCGGGGCGCGCCGGGGACCCGGACGAGTACGACGCGATGGGGGTGGCGGAGCTGTCGCTGACCATCGCCGAGCTGGAGCAGCAGATGCTGAAGTGGGCCGAGCTCCTGGAGTTCGAGAAGGCGGCCGTGGTGCGCGATCAGGTGGGCGAGCTGAGCAAACGCCTGACAAAAAAGCTCAAGGCGGAGCAAGCCTTGACACGCGGCAGCGTGGGGTAGGGCGGGATTTTCGTAGGGGCGGGGCTATGTCCCCGCCCGTCTTGGGGAGCGGCGGTGTCTCTGCCGCCGGATTCCCGTAGGGGCGGGGCTATGTCCCCGCCTGGCATTGATGACTGGCACGCCCACCGGGCTGTGCCCCCAGACGCATATGGTATGATGTTTTGGCAATGCCCGGCAAGTCAATTCAGCAGCGGTCTAGGAAGAACTTGACGGAGCAGTCTTTCACGAGAGGGATTGGTATGTAGGAGTTCCTAGCTATGCTCTTCAAGTTCTGATTTGCTAGTATAGATTCTTACTGGGGTGGTATTATGAAACCTGAATTTCCTCCAATTTATCAGGGAGGTTTTCAGAGCATGACGATGTTGCAGGTGCAGAACGTCTGCGTTAACAATTTTCCGCTCTCCATTACTAGAGATGGAATTTTTGCTGACCTATCAGTCTTATTCACCGACCTGCAGCAAGGTGGTTTCAAGGGTGAATTGTGGATAGATGGTAGTTTCATGACACATAAAATCGACCCAAATGATGTTGATGTAGTGTTTTGCGTTGATGGCTTACATTTTGACAGTTTAGATATTGTTCAGAAACAGAAACTACAAACTTTTGCTGCAAACACAAGTAAGTATATTAAATGTGATTATTATATAACATTTGACTATCCAAACAATCATCCGCTGTATGGTGCACATTCAGCGCAGCAATCATATTGGAGAGGGTGGTTTGGGTTTACTCGCAAGCGTCCTCAACAGGCTAAAGGAATAGGATTGGTGCAGCTATGAACGACATTATATTCCTTCAGGAGCAGATTTCACAGATATCAGCTCAGCTAATTAAATTACAGCAGAGCTTAGTTCATCATCCAGAAGAAATGTCACTGATTATCTCAGCAACTTCATTACAAAAACGATTGGATATATTGCGTTTTGAATTTGAAGGAACTGCACTTCACCTTGGTTACATTGTTTGTAACTACTGTATACTTCCAGAAGATACTCCACCAACATTAACAGATGTAGCTAACATTCTAAAGACATTCCAAGAAGCTGTGAGTGTTACGTATTCAGCAATCGTGGATAAGTGTCCTAAACACACAATGAAAATAGCTAAGGAACATATTAATGCAACTTCATTTGGGTGGGCATATAGTTATCCAGGATCCCTAGGTATTACATTGACATTAAAAAAGGAACAAAGCATTTTTGATTTAGAAACATCAATAGATGAGGCTGTTTATACCGTGTTGAGTATGATGGAGACTCCAGGTGTTCAACAAATGGCTGAATACGCACGCAATCTTGGTGCAGCCCCAGTAAGAGCACTGTATAGATGGAGCAACATACTATATAACGCACATATGGGTAGTGATATTGAATGGAAAAGAAATCCTGAATCCTACAGACGCAAAGTTATTCAATTGCCTACTACTAGATACATCTGTGAGATCATTCAGGAAATGAGTGATGAAGTCTGCGAGACATTTACGACTAAAGGTTATCTAGAAGCTATTGATCACACGAATAATAGATTTAAGATTGTAACAACTGACGGAGAGCTTGTTTCAGGTGAAATTGCCGAATCTTTGAGCGATCAAGGCTGGGAAACTAAACAGTTATACAAGGCTTTATTGGAAGTTAAAAGAGTCGTTCAGTATTCAACTGAAGAAATTAAAGAAAGGTACAAATTGTTGGAGTTGGAGCAGGAAAAGCCGCTCAAGTAGTAACATTTATAAACATACTCTATCTGAGTTCATATTCGCCTTCCTCCCGCCGGGCGGGGACATAGCCCCGCCCCTACGCTTACAACTTACATCTTGCAGCTCACATCCGCCGGGCGAAGCATGGCTTCGCCCCTACGTCGGTTGCCCCCCTACGGCAGGAGCGCCAGCGCCCCTGCTTGCGCGCGGAATGGCGGGCAGGGCCGCCCGCCCTACCGGGGAAACTGGGCGGGGACATAGCCCCGCCCCTACGTGGTTCCAACCGCCCCTACGCTTACCACTTACATCTTGCAGCTTACATCCGCCGGGCGAAGCATGGCTTCGCCCCTACGTCGGTTGCCCCCCTACGGCA
>CAYXMN010000030.1:0-20236 GCA_964465955.1 uncultured Planctomycetales bacterium | reverse complement strand
GCACGATAAAGGGCGCCGGTATCGAGATAAAGGTAGGAAAGGTCCTGCGCCAGATCGCGGTACTTGGCCACGACAACCAGCATCCGCTGGGCAAGCTTGCCCAGCAACCCGAGCACTTGGATTTGGCCTTCGCTGGCCGTCGGAGGAGTAAGTTGCGTCGCGAAGCTGTAATCCACGTGCCCGCGCTGGGCGGCTTGATCAAGGAGGCGGCTGACTTGTTCCCGCACTTCCACACCCATGCTGATCCAGCGCATGATATTGCGCTGGCCGTCTTGGGCGCGTTCAAACGCGTCGCGCCATTCCTCGCCCACTCCGCTGGCGGATAAACTCAGCCGCTTGGAAACGGCTTCGTGCTGCACGAGCTCCAACAAGCGGTTGCCCAGATCGACGGCAGCCAGGTTGGAGAATTCAAGCGTGTACTGGTCCGTGATCGAGCTTTCCAGGTTATGCGCTTCGTCAAAGACGATGACGCTGCTCTTGGTGGTGATGTTGCTGGAGTCGCTATCGCTGCTTTGCAGCAAGGCGAAGACTAGTGCATGATTAGTGATGACAAGATGGCTTTGCAGCGCGGCGGCGCGGCGCGTGAAAAAGTGGCACGTGGTGTTGTATGGGCAACGATCATTTAAGCATGTCGCATAGGCGCAGTCCAGGCTGCGCGTGAGCTGGCCGCGTTCTGACTGGGTCAAGCCATCCGGGCTGGATACCGCGTCCAAATCATCAGGCTGCGCCGCAGGATAGCTCAGCAGCAACCGCAGGATGAACAGCAGCGCGGGCGTATCCAGTTTGAGCAGGCGTTCGCGGCGCTGCCGCGCGGACTGCGGGTTTTTAAGCCAGGTGTCCTCGAAACGCTTGATGCATAAATAATGGTCGCGGCCTTTCATCAATGTGATTTTCAATTCGAGCAGGTCAAGAATTTGCCTAAGGCGCGGGATGTCGCTGTCCACCAACTGCTGCTGCAGGTTGATCGTGTTGGTGCTGACCAGGCAGAGCTTGCCAGTGCGCGCACTGTGCACTGCCAGCGGGATGAGGTATGCCAGCGATTTACCGACACCGGTGCCTGCCTCCACCACGACCGGTCGAGACTCCTCCAGGCCCGCGGCGATTGCATGCGACATTTGCACTTGTTGCGGTCGCTCCTCATATCGCTCAAACGCGTCGGCGATGCGCTCCTGGGCTTCAAAGACGCGTTCCAGAATGTCCTCGGCAATTTCCTGGCGGGACGGTGCTTCCTCATCGATACGCCGGGGAAGATAGGCTTCAATCTCCACCGCGCCGGGATTCGGCTGGTGCAGCACGTCGTGGCGCTGTTGCAGGGCAGCGGTGAGCCAGCCCAGCCGCGCCCCGGCCCCGGCCTCGCGCGCGAGTTCAGCTGCCTGGGCGAGCGTGTCGCTAGGTATTTGCTCAAGCGCTTCCCACACGCGCGCCACCGCTGTTCCCAGCTCATCCAGTTGGGCTGGAATCTCGATCCCGAGCGCGTAACACACATCCGCGATCGGCCAGATCTGGGTGTTGCGCGCGTGCCAATCGGCCAGGATGGCGGAGACCGCCGCACTTTCGGGATGCGCGCCACCGATGGCAATCAGGTCCGGCGTACTGTCGCCGAGCAAAGTCCGGAAGCTGTCGACGCTGTCGAAATCGCCGGCTGTGACCACACCATCCCGCAGGATCCGTGCCCGGCCGCGCGCTTGGCGCTTGGAATCAAGCCAGAGGAAGGCGCGGGCAGCCACGGCCTTATTGTAAGTCCTGGTTTACCAGGCTAGGTATGTTAAAATCGCATGCCGCAGCCGACCTTAGATTGAGTCGCAAGGCTCGTTTCACACGGCCCGGCAGCCCACGATTGAGGTGCATCGTGAAAACAGTTGTGATTGTGAAAGAGGTCCCGGATACCGAGACGAAGATTCTGCTCAAAGACGGCAAGCCGGATCTGACCGGCGCGAAAATGGTCATCAACCCTTATGACGAATACGCCATTGAGGAAGCGCTGCGGATCGCGGAGCGCACACCTGGTTCGACCACGACCGCGGTGATGCTCGCGAACAATGCCGACAGCCGCAAAACACTCGTGAATGTGCTGGCGATGGGTGTGGATGACGCCGTGCTGGTGCACGACGATGCTCTAACCGGCGCTGGGCCGCTGGAGTGCGCGCAGGTGCTGTACGCGGCGGTGAAGGAACTGAACCCGGACCTGATCCTGGCGGGCCGCCAAGGCGTGGACTCTGACTGGGGCCTGACCCCCATCGCGCTGGCGGAGCTGCTGGGTGTGGCGCATGTCGGCCTAGCGGGCAAGCTCGAGCTGGCGGACGGCGCCTTCACGGCGGTGGCCGAAGGCGACGACGGCACGCAAACCTTTGCAGGCAAGCTGCCGGCGGTGATCACCGCGGATAAGAGTCTGAACGAGCCGCGTTATCCGTCGCTGAAAAACATCATGGCTGCTAAGAAAAAGCCGATCGCGGAAAAAGACCTGGCGGCGCTGGGCCTCGACCCGGCGGCGGTGGGGGAGGGGGCGGCCAAGGTGAGCCTGGTGGGCTGCGAGTACCCGCCGCAAAAGCAGGCGGGCCGCATCATCGACGGCGAAACGGTTGCAGATAAGGTGCGCGAGCTGCTGAACGCACTGCGTAACGAAGCAAAGGTGATCTAGGAGACTGGGCATGGCGAAGATTCTGGTTATTGGCGAACACAAGAACGGCGCACTCAAGGGCAGTGTTGCGGAGTTAGTCTCAGCCGCCCAGGTGATCGGCGGCGATATTCACGGCGCGGTGCTTGGCGCGGGTAGTGCGGGCGCGGCGGCTGGCTTCGGCCGATTTGGCGTGGCGCAGGTTTACACGCTGGACGCGCCGGCGTATACCAGCGACGGCTTCGCGGCAGCGCTCGCGGATGTAATCGCGTCAGAGCAATATGAATACATCATCCTGATGCAGAGCTTCTTTGGCCGCGACCTCGGCGCGCGCCTGGCGGCCCGGCTCAAGGCTGGCTGGCTCAACGATGTGACCAAGCTTGAGTTAGACGGCGGGAAGGTTATAACTACCAAACCGCTCTACGCTGGCAAGGTGCTGAGCAAGCAGACGTTCCACGGCGCTGGGCCGCATGTGATCACCCTACGCCCCAAGAACTTCACGCCTGCAGCGGAAACCTCGGCCAGTGTGAGTACAACCGGGCTGAGCCTGCCCGGTGCGCCGCTGTGCCAAGTCACGAAGCTGGATCCCAAGGCTGAAGGCGATATCGACGTGAAGGAAGCTGACATCATCGTCAGCGGCGGACGCGGCGTCGGCGGACCGGATGGCTTTACCCCGATTCGCGAGTTGGCCCGCAGCATCGGCGCGGCGGTCGGCGCATCCCGCGCGGCAGTGGATTCCGGGTGGATCGAGCACAGCCACCAGGTGGGCCAGACCGGCAAGGTCGTCAACCCGCAGCTCTACATCGCCTGCGGCATTAGCGGTGCGATTCAGCACATGGCCGGGATGCAGACCAGCAAGATCATCGTGGCGATCAACAGCAATGCTGACGCACCGATCTTCAAGGTGGCCAGCTACGGAATCGTGGATGACCTGTTTAAGGTGGTTCCCGAGCTGCAACAGCAGTGGACCGCGCTCAACAGCTAATCCGGTTCGGCGAGGTCGATTACTGCCGCGCCCGTGAAGCGCCCCTGGCGCAGGTCGTCGAGTGCTTCGTTCACGGCGTGAAGCGGGTACGCCGTGATTTCCGTGCGCACGGGTACCTCTGGCGCGAGTTTGAGGAATTCCAACCCATCTTGGCGGGTGAGATTCGCCACGCTGCGGAGCACGCGCTCCAGCCAGAGTAAATTGTAGGAGAACGCCGGAATCTCGCTCATGTGGATGCCAGCGCACACCACGACGCCGCCGGGCCTGACTGCGGCAAGGGCCAATGGCACCAACTCACCTGCCGGGGCGAAAATGATGGCGGCGTCCAACGGCGCCGGGGGTGTTTGCGAGGATTCTCCAGCCCAGACCGCGCCTAGTTTGAGCGCGAACTGCTGCGCGGCGCGATCGCCGCTACGTGTGAAGGCGTAAACCGCGCAGCCTTGATGCTGCGCCACCTGGATGATGACGTGGGCCGCTGCGCCGAAGCCGTAGAAGCCGATGCGCTTCGCCTGACCGCATAGGCGGTAGCTGCGGTAGCCGATCAATCCCGCACAAAGCAGCGGCGCGGCTTGCAGCGCGGGATAACCCGCCGGCACGGGGAAGCAGTAACGTGCGTCGGCGACAGCGTAGTCGGCGAAGCCACCGTCGAGGTGGTAGCCAGTGTAGCGCGCGTTGGGGCAGAGATTTTCCTCGCCCCGCCGGCAGAACTCGCAATTGCCGCAGCTGTATCCGAGCCAAGGCACGCCGGCAATCTCGCCTAACTGAAAGCTTTCCACGCCAATGCCGGTTTTGGTGACCTGGCCGACTATTTGATGCCCCATGATCAATGGTAGTTTAGGTTCGGCGAGTTCGCCATCCAGTATATGCAAATCAGTCCGGCAAAGGCCGCACGCCAATACCTTAAGCTGAAGTTGGCCTGGTCCAGGTGCAGGGATAGGCCGCGCGCTCTCCACCAGCGGCCCCCCGGGACGCTCCAGCAGCATAGCGCGCATGAGTGGCATTCCCGGATTATACCGAGCGGCGCTGGGAGGTTGAACCGCACCGCACAGTGCAGGCTATAATCAGCTGGTGGAGCAGTTTCTCCTCAACCCTTGGGCGTTGGTTTTAGCTGGATTATCGGGGGGCATCATCCTGCTGTATATCCTCAAGCTCAAGCGCACCAAGGTCACCATCAGTTCCACGCTGCTGTGGGATCGCAGCGTCCAGGATTTCAAAGCCAATGCGCCCTGGCAGCGCTTACGCTGGAACATCCTGATGCTGATTCAGATCCTCGCATTACTACTGCTGGTTGCCGCATTAGCGCGGCCGTTCCTTTTCGGTATGCAGACATTGGGCGGGCGCACAGTGTTGATCCTCGACACCAGTGCCTCGATGCTGGCGACCGATGACAAGCCGGACCGGCTCGATCAGGCCATCAGCGCTGCGCGGGAGTACTTAGGCGGGCTCAGACGCAATGACGAGGCGATGATTATCGCCGCCGGGCCGGCGCCGCGCATTACCGCCAGCTTCACCGCGGACAGGTCCGTGCTGGGCACGGCCCTCAATGAAGTGCGGCACAGCGCGGGGGGGGTGGCAGACCTTGACGCTGCCTTAAGTCTTGTGTCCAGCGTGTCGCAAGGCACGGGCAGCCGGGTGGTCATCTTCTCCGACGGCGCGGTGCCCGACCTCGATCCGTTCGCTACCACCGACCTGCAGATTTCGTATTACCCAGTCGGCGCCAGCAGCGATAACTTAGCCATCGTTGGCGCAGGCATCCGGCGGCAACCCTTCGCGGAGCAGTACGAATTGTTCGCCGCAGTGCGCAATTACTACGGGACGCAGCAAACAGCCGACTTGCTGATCAAGGTTGGCGAAGAACTGATTGATGTCCGGTCGTTGGACCTGCTGGCGGGCCAGCGCAATGAGATTGTGCTGGGCAACTTGCCCTACATCACAGAGCCGCTTACTTTGCAGCTTGATGTGGAAGACCAATTGGCCGCCGATAACTCGGCTTACCTGCAAATGCCGCCGCGCCAGCGCTACAACGCCGGCTTGTGCACGACTAGCGAGAGCCTGCTGCTGCGCCGCGTGCTGGGCAGCCTGCAGGATGTGGATCTCTTTTCTTATGACGGCACAGCGCTGACCGGCCCCCGCGAACTGCCGCCGAGCGAAATCGATGTCTGGGTTGTCGAAGGAGACGCGGCGTCATATAGCAGCCCCGTGGCGAGCTACCTGTTTATTGACAGCACGCAGCATCCCAGCCTGCCCGTGGAAGCCGGGACGGTGGCAACACTGGACTTCAATGCCGACCCGCCGGTGATTCCATCAGTTGTCGGAGTGGACCGCAGCCATCCTGTGCTGCGGTTCGCCAATTTTGCGGAGTTAAACCTGCAAGCAATGCGGCGGGTAACGCTTAAGCCTTGGGCCAGGGTGATCGTCGATGCCTCGGAAGGACCGCTCGTGGTCGTGGGGGATCATGAAGGGCAGCGCACGCTCTACCTGGCATTCAATATCTACGACAGCGACTTTCCTCTGCGCGCGGCCTTTCCTATCTTTATGCAGAACACGGTGAGCTTCCTCAGCTTGGGGGGCGGCGGTGTACCGCAATGTGTTCCGGCAGGTACGCGGGTGGAATTGGTCGCGCCGCCGGATGCGAGCTCGCTGCAGGTTACCATGCCGGATGGGAGCACAAGCGAGATTGGCTTGAGCACGCGCGATTTCACACTCTCAGAGACAACCGACATCGGGTTATACCACCTGGCTTATCTGGATCAAGCTGGACAGCCGGTGGGCGAAGCGATTGTGCCGGTTAGCCTGCTCAATGCCGAGGAAAGCGCGATAACCCCTGCGGATGTCCTGCATGTACGCGGTGTGACCGAGGTGCTGGCAGGGGCCAGTGAGCTGGCGCAAAGCGAGATTACCGGCAGCCGGGATGTGAAGGTCAACCGCGAGTTTTATCTCTGGCTTATCCTTGCGGCACTTGTGCTGATGGGCCTGGAATGGTTCCTGTTCCATACGCGGGCACTTTGATCAGTTCCGAAACCTGCGGGGTGTGAAGCACCTGCCGAATTGCCAGCTTAGACCTCGGCCAGCTCCAGGATCTTCTGCACTAACATCCGGTTCAACCGGTGCCCGCTCCGGAAACCAATAAGTTTGCCGCATAGTTCATAAGGGAGAAGGTACAAGTCGCCCAGCAGATCCAGTACTTTATGGCGCGCATACTCATCCTTGTAGCGCAATCGCCGGTGCGGTTTACCATCGCGGATGAGCAGCCCCATGTCCATGTCCTCATGCTTGACGATGCCCGCCGCCTTGGCGGCCACAGCCTCGCGTTCAGTAATGAATGACCGCGCACGCATTAAATCGCGTACGGCATCCCCACGCTCTAAGCGCCGCGCCAAATGCTGTTCGCCCAGTTCAGGATGCGTGAAGGTGTAGTCCACCCACAACTCGTCGCCTGGCGTGTACTCCAGAAACGAGCCGTGGCTGTCTTCGACGCGCACTGTTCCTTGAACCGGCGCGGGTGGCCGCACACGGGGGAGTTCGACGCGTCCGGCCTTGACCAGCGCGCAGTAAAAAGGGTAGGCGCTGCCATCCTGATTCGGCACTTCCGGTGTGTCGAGGATGAGTCGCGCGTGATCGACGCCGCAGGCCCAGCAAGCTGCGAGCAGGTGCTCGCAGACCATCGCTTGCTCGCCGTCGCGTCCAAACATCGTTGTTTGCGGTTGTTCCACGACATTGGCGGAACAGGCCGGAATTTCCACGCCATTGCGCACGAATACCAAGCCGGAGCCGAGCGGGGCGGGCTCCACGCGCAACTGGCAGGATGCACCGCTAAAGATGCCTTTGCCGGTGATTTGAATCGCGAGCAAGACGGTCGCAGAGTGCATGTGTTATTTTACCTTGCGCTGCTGAGTATTAGTCTCAATACGCGGATCAGCGATGAGTTGGCTGAGCATTTCGCGCAAACTGCGCTGCTGGCCGGCTCCCGGCAATGCGCCGGCGGGGTGGTCTGGGTCGGATATGCCGCCGAAGACATCGTCAAATAGCGCCTGTTTTTCGCGGAGCATGCCGAGCAGCCGTTCTTCAACTGTGCGACGGCACAGCAAGTTTACCGCGAAGACGGTGCTCTTTTGGCCCAGCCGGTGCGCGCGGGCGACGCGCTGGCTTAACTTGGCCGGGTTGAAGGGCAGGTCATAATTGATGACCAGCGAAGCAGCCTGCAGGTTCAATCCGGTGCCGCCGGCGTCCGTACTGATGAACACGCGATCTCTGCCGGCCTGGAAGCGATCCACCAGTTGCTGGCGTTCGGCTGGTTTGAGCCCGCCATGCAGAAACGACGGGGCAAGGCCGGTGGCGCTGAGTTCGCGCTTGATGATCTCGCCCATCCGCGTCCATTGCGTAAAAATGATCACCTGGCGGTCCAATGCGAGCACTTGATCTTCAATGATGGTGCGCAACTCGTCGAGCTTCTGGCTTGCGGTATGTTGCGGATCGATCAGCTCCGGCGTGTCGCAGACCTCGCGGAGGCGTTGGAGCAATACCAGGGCGTTGTTGGTGGAAGCGTTATCCCACGCCAATTCGCTCAGCAGGCTGCGCGCCTGGCCATGCAGTTCCTGATAAATCTGCTGTTGCACTTCGCTCAAATCGAGCCAGACGTTTTGCTCAACAAGGTCGGGCAGCTGGTCCAAAGCTTGTTCCTTGGTTCGGCGCAGCACCAGGCTGGCTACCTTGCGGCTGACCTCCTCAACCAGCCGGTAGCCCTCGATACCGCCAAAGCGGTTGGTAATCACATAGCGGTCACGGAAAGCGATCGGATTGCGCCCTAACGCGCGCTCATCGATCGCGCGCATGATGGTGTATAACTCCATGAGCTGGTTTTCCAGCGGCGTACCGGTTAACACGAACATATACGGCGATGGAATCTCTACGACAGCCTGGTTAGTCTTGGTGCGGAAGTTCTTAATACGCTGCGCTTCATCAAGGATGAGCACATCTGGGCGCAGCGCGAGGATGTGATCCAGATCACGGTGCACCAGCTCGTAGTTGATGACGTAGAACAGCGGCCGGCTGTCCGCGAGGAGAGTACTGGTAACTTGCCCGGCGCGGTAGATGCTCTCGCGCTCCTCCTTTCCGCCGCCGATCACCTCACACCGCTCGTTGGTGAAACGGTGAATCTCGGCTTGCCACTGGTACTTGAGCGAAGCGGGGCAGATCACCAGCACGCGTTGGGCCTGCTTGCGTTCCTTCAACACGAGCGCGGCAGCCATGGCCTGCAGCGTTTTGCCTAGGCCCATGTCATCCGCTAACAACGCACGCCCGTTGACGGTGAGGAACGCCACGCCTTCCCGCTGGAACGGGTACAACTCAGCCTTGAGCTGTCCGGCCAGCGTGGCGGCGACGCGCGGGTCGGCGCCGGCAGCCTGCTCGGCGGGTTCAAGCGGCTGTCCAGCGCTGACGAGCCGGGTGTGGTGCGCGATCACGGGTTCGACGTTCAGCTCAATGCGGACGCGTGCTCCCGCGGCAGTCAGCTGCTTGGCCAATCTTGGAAGCAGCTCAGGTTGGCGCAAAGTGTGCACATCATCAAGCGCGGGGGCCAAGATGGCTTGCAGCTCCGGCGCAAGGAAGTCCGGCGAGTGGTAAGCCTGCACTTGGCGGTAGAAGCTGAGCGATTCCTCAAAACTGACAGCCAGCCTGCTGAATGCGCGCAGCGCGGTGACGAAACCACGGTCGGATTGCAGCTTGGCGCCCGCCCGGCGCAGCAGTTTTTCAAAACGCCAGATGTCGAAGGTGTCGCGGAGTAGGCCGTGGGCGTCGGTATATTGCTCCCACAACGCTTTGAGCGGCCGCGCGGGCGATTTGCTGGCGAAGCGCACTGTGAAATGCGGCTGGCTGTCCGCCACTCCGCCGGAGAGGATTGTGGTGAAACGTTCTAATTGCGCCTGGTAGAACTCATTGAGCTTCTCCCAGTCAGTCCCGGCAAAGAGATTGTCCGCGCGCGCCTGGCCCAGCTCAGTGATGAGCTGCGGATAGGTGCCGATGTCTTTCAGGTTGCCCCATGCGTCGAAATACGCGCCGATGATGCCGCGGATATGCGCGGGCAGGTACCGGCGGTTGCCGGAGAACACGATCCGGTTGCCGCTCTTCCCGCCGATTGCCAGGGTCGCCCGCGCCACGGTTCTATGTTACATGCCGCCTGCGCTACAATGCTCGCCAATCCATCGACAGGAAGCATGAAAATGACTCCGAACCTGCACGAAGCAACCAAAGAAGTCGAAGCGCGCGTTATCGAACTGCGCCGCCATTTCCACCGCCATCCCGAAACCGGCCTGGAGGTGCCTTTGACCGCGAAGCGCGTGGAGGAAGAACTGGACCTAATCGGCATCGAGCATAAACGCTGCATCGCGAACGGCGTCATTGGCATCCTGGATAGCGGCCAAACCGGCCCGACGGTGATGCTGCGCGCCGATATGGATGCGCTGGATGTGGCCGAGGAGAACACCCACGAATACATTTCCACCATCCCCGGCAAGATGCACGCCTGCGGGCATGACACCCATGCGGCGATGCTGCTGGGCGCCACCCACGTGTTCAAGCGCGCGGGCATCCAGCGCGGGCGGCTCAAGTTGCTGTTCCAGCCCGGCGAGGAAGGTGCGCATGGCGCGGAGTTCATGATCAAAGACGGCGCCATGGAAAATCCTAAAGTAGACTACTGCTACGGGCAGCACATCTGGGCGCTTGCCCCAGCCGGCATCATCCAGGTTGAAGACGGGCCGATCATGGCCGCCGTCGACACCGTGTATTTCACCATCGAAGGCAAGGGCACCCACGCCGCCCTACCGCACACGGGGCACGATCCGATTGTCTGTGGCGCGCAGATCGTCAACGCCTTGCAGACGATTGCCACACGCGACGTGGACCCGCTGCATTCCTGCGTTGTGACGGTATCGATGTTTAACGCGGGCACGGCGCATAACGTGATCCCGGGCCGCGCCAAGCTGGCGATCAGCGTGCGCGTCTTTGATGACACCGTGCACGACTTGATCGAAAAGCGGATCAAAGAGATCATCTCGGGCATCTCAACGGCGATGGGCTGCACCGCGCACATCGACTATATCCGCGAACACCGCCCCACCGTCAACGCCCCGGAAATCGCCGAGCTTGTCCGGGAAGAAGCGATCGCGATCGTGGGCCAGGACAGCGTGTGGACGCTGGGCCAGAAAACGATGGGCGCCGAGGATATGAGCGATTTCCTCCACCTCGCGCCGGGTGCGTTCGCCTTCGTCGGCGGCATGAACGAGGCGAAGGAGTGCGTCTATCCGCACCACCATCCGAGGTTCAACATCGACGAGGATGCGCTAGTTTTAGGCACAGAGTTAATGTATCGCGTTGGCCAGCGCTTGTTGTCGCTCTAGTTCTGGCTTGACGAAGCTGCTAGCCTAACTCGCAGCCGCCTGCGCCGCGTATAATTGCGTAATGCTGGCATATCCGTCTCCGCGCACTGGCCTAGCGTGTCTCGCGCTGGTGCTGCTCGCGTCGTTCGGGTATTTCCAGCCGCTCCTGTTCACGATTGCCCTGGCCGGGTCCATGCTCCTGCTCATCGCGTGCCTCACTGAGCTGAGCCTCAACCTCAACCTGCTTCCGGGCAAGGTAGTCCTGATCCGGGAAATGCCCAGCATTATCACGGTTGCCTTGCCACGGCACGGCAAGCTGGTCGTAACCAATAACTCGCGCTTGCCGGTTCGCTGCCGTATCTACGAAGACAGCTTGCCTGGCGTCGATAAACGTTATGCCAGCACCTGGCAGCGGCTTGCCGCAGGTGCGCGCTTGAGTGAAGCGCTCGCGGTGACGGTGCATGAGCGCGGTGAACAGGAGCTGGGCGGCGCCGGGCTGCGCGTAGTTGCCGGACTGGGGTTGTGGGTGTTGCAGCTGCGGTATAACGGTCACGGGCCGGTGCGCGTTTATCCGCTGATTGAGGAACTGACGCGCGGCGACTTGTTTGCCCACCGGCGGCGGCTCTATGGCATCGGGCAGCACTTCAGCCGCAAGTATGGCCGGGGTACCGAATTTGACCAGCTCAAGGATTACACGCCGGACGACGAATACCGCAACATCAATTGGAAAGCCACGGCGCGGCGCGGACAACCGGTGGTGAACCAGTACCGCGTCGAGCAAAGCCGTGATCTGATGCTGCTCCTTGATTGCGGGCGCCTGATGCATATGGAGATTGCCGGCCGCCCCCGGCTCGACCGCTATCTCGATGCCGCCGCACAACTTGGATACATCGCGCTTTCGCAAAGGGACCGGGTCGGATTAATCGCATTCGACACCGAAGTGCGGGCGTTCGTGCCGCCGGGACGTGTTTCGCGGCAGATGGATAACTTAATTGAGGCGATGTTCGACCTGCGCCCGCGGTTCGTGGAGAGCGACTATGCTCGCGCCATCACCACTCTTAAGGCGCGCAGCCCCAAGCGCGGGATGGCGGTGCTGTTTACGGACCTGCTGGACAGCGTGAGCAGCCGCTACGCGGTGGCGAATCTAGCGCGCCTCGCCCGGACACACCTGCCTGTCGTGGTAATTCTGGATGACCCGGCAGTCGAACAGATTGCGGCGAGACCTGTCCGCACCGTGCAAGACGTTTACGATCGCGTGGCAGGCGAGCAGTTCGTCAGCGATAAGCAGCGCACGTTGACGCAGCTCAAAGCGCAGGGTTGTTTAATCATTAACGTAGCGGCGGAACGGCTCAACGCGGCGGTGGTGGACGAATACCTGCAGATCAAGGCACGCAACCTGCTTTAAGCGCTAGCGCTTTAGAGCATCCCCAAATTCTCGAAGTCCGACGGGGTGGCGAGTTTGCGCAGTTTGAGCAAGGCGCGGCGCATGATGCGGCTGACGTTCATCTGGCTCGTGGCCAGCTTGTCCGCGATTTCCTTCTGCGTGCGCTGGTCAAAAAAGTACATGCGGATAATCTGCGCCTCGGCGTCTTCCAGGTTGGCGAGGATGCTTTCCCAGAATATGCTTTTTTTCGTGGCGGTCATGTCATAGCTGTCTTCCGCCGAGCCTTCGTCCCCCAGAGCATAGCTAACATCGCTCTCGCGTGTAGACTCAAGAAAACTCTGCGGGTGGTACGCGCTGCCAAGTTCCATCGCCTCCAGCACTTGCTCCTCGGTCATCCCGCTCTGTTTGGAAATCTCTGCCACGGTCGGATCTGAACCCTGGCGCTGCGAGATCTCATTGACGGTGTTGAACACCTTCAGCGAGCGCTCTTTAAGGTCGCGGGGCACGCTAACCGCCCAGGTCTTATCGCGGAAATACCGCTGGATCTCGCCTTGAATGGTCTGCCAGGCGTAGGTGCTGAAGCGGAAGTTGCGGCTTGTGTCGAAGCGGCGGATCGCGAGTACAAGGCCGACGGTGCCAACCTGCACCAGGTCGTCGAATTGATCGGCGTTATACCGGAAGCGATGAACAATGCGATAGACGAGTGGGCGGAATTTTTCCACCAGCATTTCTTCGTTAGCCGGGGAAGGGTCGAACTGGTATCGTGTAAAAAGAGCGCGCTCCTCGGCGCGCTCTTGTTCCTTCTCAAGATCAGCTAATTCCGGGCTAGGCCCGTCCGTCAGGTTGGTCATGGAAGATAAAGGGACGGTCTTCTTTATACTTAATGTCAAAGTCGAGATTCAAAATCTCCACACCGTCGATCACCTCGCTGCCTATTGTACCGCCCAGACGCTTCATCAGTGCTAAACTCGCCGCGTTTGTCACGCTCTTGTGCTTGCCGGAGGGATCAGAGAGGGAGACGGTGATATGTTCCGCATGTTCCTTCCAGCGCAGGGAAATCAGGCCTGTAGTTTGTTCGCACTTGTCGACGATGGCAAGGAACGCTTCGCCGACCATCAGTTTGAGGTTCTCCAACTCGTCGATGGGCAAGCCCAGGCGGTTTGCCAAGCCGCTGACGAGCAGGCGCACTACGCTGATATATGATTCATTAACGGGAACCTTAAGCTCGACATTGTTGTCTATCTGCTGGGTCATCTGCATCTCCTGGTTAGCGAACCGCCCATTACTCCGCTTGGAGTTATGCGCCGCTCACCAACATCATACCCAGTTATCAATGCCGGGAAACGCACACGCCTTCAATCAGGATGAAACCTAAGTGGAGTGATCAAGCGCAGGCAGGGCCGGCGGTTTCAGTTGGAGGTGGCCGGACTAAGGCAATTCCCAGTCCATGTTGTACAGGTTTCCTTGCTTTTCATAAGGTGAGATCGCGGCATGGCTGATAAGATTGGTGACCCGAAGCACATTTTGCACTGACTGGAAGGAATCCTTTGCTAGTAATATCAAAATGGACTGCTTCTGTCCGTTCGCAGATAAAATCCGGTTGGCCAGGAATGAAATTGCTTCGCTTGTAAGTAGTTCGAGGTCTGGCCGGTAAAGGAATATCATTCCCGACTTGCCAATACCGGGATGCTGGAAATCGATCACGAACGGTTCGCTGTAGGTCTGGGGCAAATAGGTCAACCGTGTTTCCGCGCCTAGTAACGCGGCGCGGCTCTCGGTCGTCCGCAGCAATGTGCCGTAACGCTCTACCAGCGTCGAACCCTTATGCTCTTGTAGCGCTTTCTCGAAGGGACCCACCAGCCAATCCTCCGAACCTTAGCGAAGTTCTTGCCCAAAGCTTATTAGCTAAGTTAAATTCCCCTAAAGTATAGCATGTTCAGCTATACTGCTAGTCAAATAATTATCGGCAATTCATGCGCGAGATTTGAGTTTTGGATCTAAAATATCGCGTAAACCGTCACCGAGCAGGTTAAATCCTAGTACAGTTAAGGCAAGTGCAACGCCGGGGAAGACTCCCCACCACCACGCGCTGGCGAGGAATGGCCGTCCGTCAGATAACATCCCGCCCCAGCTCGCCGCCGGCGGTTGCACGCCCAATCCCAGGAAGCTTAAACCGGCCTCGTTCAGGATGTTGTAAGCCACCTGCATCGTGCCAAGCACAATCGCCGGCGCCAGGCAGTTTGGCAGCAGATGCACAAAGATAATACGTGCATTCGAGCAGCCGGCGGCACGGGCCGCTTCCACAAACTCCAGCTCCTTGAGTGAAAGCACCTGGCTGCGGATCACCCGCGCAATGCCAGTCCAACCCGTAATGCCTAGGGCGAGGATCAGCCCCCAGATCCCTGGATCAACCCGGCTGGAGATGCTGGCTAACGTTTCCCGCACGGCAGGTTGATTCAGGGTGGCAAGGATAATAATCGCCAGCAGCATGCCGGGAAAGGCAAAGAACATATCCGTCAACCGCATTAATACGCTATCGATCCAGCGGCCGTAATACCCTGCAGCCAATCCCAGCAGTATTCCGATGGCCAGGTTAATCACCGTTGCGCCAAGCCCCACGACTAGCGAAATGCGCGCGCCGAAGAGCACGCGGGTGTAAATGTCGCGCCCCAACTCGTCTGTGCCCATTAAGAACGTCAGGTGCGTCCCGTCCGATTGCTCCAGCGACGTGCCTGGCGGCACCCGGTTGAAGCCGCGATGTTGTGCGGCGGGGTTTTCCGGCGCAAGCCAAGGGCAGGCTAGGGCGACGAACACCGCGAGCGCGGCTAAAGTACAGCCGATGGCGGCGGTGCGATGACCCAGCAGTTCACGCAATGCGCTAACCATAGCGCACCCGCGGGTCGATTAGTCCGTAAGTCAGGTCCACTAGCAGGTTTACGAAGGTGAACACACCAGCCATCAGCATCACGCCGCCGAGCACCACCGGGTAGTCGTACTGGTGTATCGCGTCCACCATGGCCCGCCCTAACCCAGGCCAGGCGAACACTGTCTCGGTGAGCACGGCGCCGGTCAGCAGAACGGCGAAGTTATTGCCAACCACCGTCACGATAGGGATTGCAGCATTACGCAGCCCATGGACGAGTACGACGCGCCAATAAGGCAAGCCTTTCGCGCGCGCGGTGCGGATGTAATCCTGGCTCATGACTTCCAACATCGAGCTGCGTGTCAGGCGGGCGATGATTGCCATGGGCACTGTCGCCAAAGTAACCGCCGGTAGTACGAAGTGGCGGCCGAACGCTTGCCACCAATACGCGGGGTAGCTGCTGCAGCGCGCGTACAGGTCGGCGAGGTTGCCGGGGTAGCTCATGTCCGAGGGCGGGAGCCAGCCGAAGTAAGTTGCGAACAACAACTGCAGCATCAGACCGAGCCAGTACACTGGGATCGAGATGCCGGCTACCGCAAACAGCATGAAGCCGTAATCCAGTAGCGAACGCGGTCGGGCCGCGGATACGATGCCGGCGACCAGTCCGACAGCGACGGCTAGCGCCATCGCGACAAATGTCAGCAGCAAGGTGTTGACGAACTTTTGTCCAAGATAACCCGCCACCGGGGTGCGCTTGGTATAGCTGTAGCCAAGGTCTGCATGGCACAGCCGCTCCACGAACATGCCGTATTGCACGATGAACGGTTGATCCAGCCCCCATTCCGCGCGCAACTCTTGGGCGATTTCCGGATCGTAATGCTGGCCCATGATGATGCGCACCGGATCTCCCGGCGCGAGCATCAGCACGGCAAAACAGATGAAGGTGACCCCGAGCAGCACCGGCACTGCTTGAAGCAGGCGGCGGATAATAAACGTGGCCAGCGGCGGCGGCGGCCAGCAGCGCCGCGGTGGGAGCGCCGCATCCGGTCGTGCCGCATTACTTGCATCGGGGCCGTCCATGCAGCGCTAGCGCTCGTAACTCACACTTTCGATTGGAGCATGGTTGAGCTGCGGCGTCCGGTCTAGACGCGAAGCTGCTATGCCCTTCACATACGGCTGGACCAGCGTGGAGTTGTTCTTCCAGAACAGCATCAACCAGGGAGCTTCTTCGTAAGCGATCCCCTCGGCTTGGCGGTATAGGTCGGAGCGGCGCTGCTCATTCGGTTCCACTTGAGCCTCAGACACCATGCGGTCGAAGTCTTCATTAGCCCAGCGCGAGATGTTGCCCAGTTCGCCGAACTGGCTGGAATGCAGCAGCGTGAACAGCCAGTTGTCGGGATCTGGATAATCCGCCAGCCAAGTGTTTTGGAAGAACAGCGATTCACCAGCGTAAATTTTCTCCAGGAGCGGCCCCCAATCCAAGGATTCGATCCGGGCTTGTACGCCGATTTGGCGCAGATCCTCTTGCACCGCTTGTGCGACGAGTTTGTTGGTCGGCTGGATGTCGATATTCAGCACCAGCTCAGGCAGGCCTTGGCCGTCGGGATAGCCCGCTTCTGCAAGCAGTTGTTTGGCCTTTTCCACATCATACGGGTAGCCAGGGCAGTCCTGCCAATAGTAGAACATGCCCTCAGGTACAAAGGTGTTTTGCTGCGTCACCATTCCGCCCCAGATGGTGTCGATGATGTTTTGTTTGTCTACGGCGTAATTCAACGCTTTGCGGAGCGTTGGATTATCCTTGAAGGGGGCTTGCTCGCAGTTGAAGGCATAGGCGTACATATCCATCGCGGGTACTCCGACAACCTGGCTGGCCAGTGCTGCGTCCTTTCGCACTTCACTGATCTGGCTCGGCGGGATGTCGCAGTGCTCGAGCAGGCCGCTCTTGTAGTTTTCAAACCGAGTTTTCTCGTCGGCGATGATGCGGAAGATCAAGTCGTCAACCTTCGGCGGGTTGAGGAAGTAATCCCGGTTCGCCTTGAGTACGATACGCTCACCTTTTTCCCAACTGCTGAACACAAACGGGCCGGTGCCCTTGGGATTATCGCTAAAGCCCTGTGGATCGGGGTCAATAGCGGTCTTCGGCACAACGGCGAAGTTCATCATGCACATAACTCCCAGGAACGGAGCATAAGGCTCTTTCAAGGTGATCTTGAAGTATTCCTGGCCCGATTCATCAATTGCGACGGACAGCCCGCTGATTTCCGGCACCTCGCCCTTGGCGTAGGCGTCCACGCCAGCGACGTAATCCATGAGGTTGCGCCGCTCGCTATGTGTTTCCGGATCTACGAGCCGGGTGTAGCTATAGACCACATCAGCAGGGGTTACCTGCTGGCCGTTGTGGAACCGGGCCTCGCGTAGTTTGAACTTGTAGGTTAATCCGTCGGGTGAGACCTCATGCCATTCTGCTAGATCATCGACGATGTTCCCCTCGGTATCGAACGCGACCAACGTGTTATAGATCCTCCGGCAGACGCTGTCACTGACAGTGTCGGTTACATGCGCCGGATCTAGAGTCGGCGGATCGCTTGGCAGCGGGAAGCGGTACTCGGCAGGCCCGCTGTCTTCGGTGGTGGC
Organism: uncultured Planctomycetales bacterium; assembly: GCA_964465955.1. Lineage (GTDB taxonomy): Bacteria > 4484-113 > 4484-113 > 4484-113 > JAFGCY01 > CAYXMN01. The sequence goes on along the minus strand of CAYXMN010000030.1, from coordinate 2,383 downwards.
GGTGGCGCCATTGACATTAGGCGCTGGTGCAGCTTGCTGCGGAGGTTTCGGGCAGGCGGTCAGTAAACAGCAAAGCAGCAGCACAAATGGAATAAGCTGGCGCATTGAGTACCTCCTCGGGCGGCGGCCCGGATGAACTATTCTAGCAGGCAGGTTTACCGTGGTTTAACGGAAGCTGAACTCAGCGCCCTCCCCGCGCCGCCGCGCTTCGCTGTAAACGTAGTAGGCCACGGACATGTCCTGGATCGCGAGGCCGACACTTTTTAAACAGGGTGATCTCGTCATCGGCCTGGCGCCCCAGAATCGAGCCATTGACGACTTGCCCAAGGTCGCCGCGCACCATTTCCCAGTTCCACTGGCGGTTATCCGCTGGGATCAGCAGATCGCCAGCCTCGGCTTGGCATGCGCTGGTTAGGTCGCAGACGACTTTGCTCTTGATGACCGTGTCTGCGTCGATCTCACGCATGCTGGGAGCATGGCCGCCGATACCATTGATGTGAGTGCCCGGACGCACCCACTCGCTGCGGCATCACCGCGTTGCCGGCGGCCAGTTCGGCGAAGGCCTTCTCCAAGATGGAAATGGTGCTGGGCATGTCGAGAAGCCGCTGGACATCGGCGCGGGTAAGCAGGATTGCCATGGGCGAGCCCTCCCTGGGCGGTACGCGGCCGCGGAGATTACTACCATTCTCCGTTAGGCTGTGTGTCAGGTCAAACTTCAAATCTGACTACCGGATAGAGTATGGCGCGAACGGCGCGAACCGGTATAATGTAATTCCAAACAGTAGTTTGTCCCCAGAAAGGCGCGATGCGGGATACGGGTATGGAGTAATGTGTGTATAAGCTTGGGGATTAGGTAAACAATTGATTAGCGAAGCGCCTTTCGTACACCTGCACAATCACAGTGAGTACTCGCTGCTGGACGGAATCGCGCGCATTCCAGACATCGTTAAGCGCTGTCAGGAATTGCACTACAGCGCATACGCGCTGACCGACCATGGCGTGATGTACGGCGCGCTGGAATTCTACAAGGCAATGCGCGCGGCGGAGCTTAAGCCGCTCATCGGCTGCGAGGTCTATGTTGCCCCGCGCCGCTTGACAGACAAGGACCCGCAAGAGGATCGCCACGCGCGCCACTTAGTGCTCATCGCGATGAACCGCGAGGGGTATACCAACCTGATGCACCTATCTAGCCTGGCGGCGACGGAGGGCTTTTACTATAAACCGCGCATCGACTTTGACGCGCTGGCGCAGCTAAACTCCGGATTGTTGATGCTCACCGGCTGCCCCGGTGGCGTCATCGCGGCGCCCTTCCGTTACGACGGACCAGCGCGCGCGCAGGAGGAGCTGGAACGCTACCTGCGTCTGTTCGGTGAGGAGCGCGTGTTCGTGGAAGTGCAAAACCACGGCTTGGACATTGAGCAGGCGTACATCCCGTGGGCGCTGGACCAGGCAAAGCGTCTCGGCTTGCCCATGGTGGCGACGAACGACTGCCACTATGTCTACAAAGAAGACGCGACGGCGCACGACATCGCGCTGTGCTTGCGCGACAAAAAGCTGCTCACCGACACTGACCGCCTGCGCTATTCAGGCCCGGATTACTACATCAAGTCCGTCGAGGAAATGCAAGCGTTGTTCGCGGACGCTCCGGAAGCGCTGGCGAACACCCGGCTCGTGGCGGATAAATGCGACTTGGAGCTGGATCTTAAGTCCGTGCATTTCCCGCGGTTTACCATCTCACTGGATGAAGCGCGTAAATTGCGCGGCTGGCTGGTCGAGCACCCTGCCGAAGCATCCGCGAGCGGGACGGCGGCGGTGAGTGCGCTCGATGCCATGGTATCCCTGGAAGGGCCCGCCGAGGCTGCAGTGGAGGACTCCGCTGGGATCGTTGAAGAGGATGTTCTGGTGGGCTATCTGCGCCAGCAGACCTACGAAGGTGCTGCGCGGCGGTATGGCGGCGTATCAAGAGAGCTGGCGGATCGCATCGAGTACGAGCTGTCGGTGATTATCCCGAAAGGATTCACGACGTACTTTCTGATTTGCGCGGACTTTTGCGGATTCGCACGGCGAGCGGGGATCCCGGTCGGGCCGGGCCGGGGCAGCGCGGCAGGTTCGGTGGTGGCATATGCGCTGGAAATCACGGACCTCGATCCGATGAAATACAACCTTTACTTCGAGCGCTTTCTCAACCCGGAGCGTGTCGAACTGCCAGACTTCGATATCGACTTCTGCTACCGGCGGCGCGAAGACGTGATTGACCACGTCAAGCGCAAATACGGCGCGGATAAGGTTGCGTTGATCATCACATATATGCGGCTGAAAGCTAAGGCGGTGATCAAGGCTGTCGGACGCACCAAAGGCCTGCCGATCCAATTTACTGAGCGGG
>CAYXMN010000029.1:17908-20356 GCA_964465955.1 uncultured Planctomycetales bacterium | reverse complement strand
ACGGGATGCGCGAAGGTATCCAGCGCATCTTAACCGGCCACCGCTTGAACCTGCCTGAGATTGAGGGCGAGGTTGAATTCAGCGTGGATATCGCAGCGGACGGCCAAGCCTGCATCGAACGCCTCGCACAGGAGTCGTACGACATCCTATTGCTTGATCATAAGATGCCAGGCTTGACCGGCCTTGACGTGCTGGCCTGGCTCGATGAGCAAGCCCCCGCCGGCGTGGCGCGGCGTGAACAAGTGCTGCATGCGACACCGCTGGTAATCATGGTCACCGCCTACGCTTCGCTGGAAACCGCCGTGGAGGCGATGAAACGCGGCGCTTTCGATTTCCTCGCCAAGCCCTTCACCCCTGCCGAGTTGCGCAGCGTGGTGCGCAAGGCTGCCGGTCACTTGCTGGTGATCCGCCGGGCCCAGGAACTAGCGCGCGAGAAGCGCCGCGTTCGATTCGAATTCATCAGCGTGCTGTCGCATGAGCTTAAAGCGCCGCTTGGCGCGGTGGAAGGCTATTTGCGCATGCTGCAGGACGGTGTGGTGACAGCCGGCACGGAACAATTCAACCACACATTGGAACGCTGCCAGGTGCGCTTGCAGGGCATGCGCAACTTGATTTACGACATGTTGGACGTGACACGGATCGAGAGCGGTGAGAAAGCGCGGACGCTGGCGCTCATCGATGTCCGTGAACTGCTCGATTTAGCCGTGGAAACCGCGCTGCCCGCTGCCAGCAAGGAAGGCATCACGATCGAACTCGATGTGCCAGAGCGGCTCGAATTTGTCGCGGACCGCAGCGAGCTGGAAATCATTCTCAACAACTTGATCAGCAACGCCGTGAAATACAACCGCCCGCAGGGTAAAGTCCATATCACCGCACAATCAAACGCCGGGATGTTAACGCTGCAAGTTGCTGATACCGGATTTGGCATTCCCAGCGAATCGCAGGCGCGGCTGTTCAACGAGTTCTACCGCGTAAAGAACGAACACACAAGAAACATCATGGGCACCGGCCTGGGGCTTAGCACCGTCAAGCGCCTGGCACATCTGTATGACGGCACAGTAACCGTGTTGAGCGAGCCTGATACCGGGTCGACGTTTAGCGTCACCCTGCATTCGCAAGCTGACAGCTAAGCGCACGCGAGCATCGGTTCATCGATCTGATTGGGGAATGTTGAAGGAAAGCGGAGAGTGAGGGATTCGAACCCTCGATACGGAGTATTTTCCGTATAACTGCTTAGCAGGCAGCCGCCTTCAACCACTCGGCCAACTCTCCGCAGGCTGATAAGCTTAACATAGACCTAGCTTGCAAGCAACTGCCTTTTGAGATCGGTACACGGCGGGATCCCGCACTCGCTGATTCCGGCTGCAGGGCAGGCTAAAGTGGCACCCAGTCCCAATAAGTCTGGGTTAGGCAATGCTAAACTTTGGTTTAATGCGGGCTGAGCTGCACGGCGCAAGGCAGTGGACTGTTACAATTCTTCTGTGGGCAAGCAACCTTCGCCGCCGGGACCAGGCGCAGACATTACCATTCCAGTCGCGGGCGAACACTTTGGCGCCGGCATCCCGATTGAACAGCAGCCGTTCGTGGAACGGCGCAGGCAGCAGCGCAACCTTGACGACGGCAGTCCCCACCCACTGCGCCGCCGCACCGACCTAGAGCCTGCTCCCGCGGGCAGCTCCAGCGCGGAGTATCACAAGCCGGCGGAATACCACCTGCGCAGCCGGTCTGAAATGGACTTTCCCGAAGCTTACCTGCCGGTCGCGAAGGAACTCTGGGAGGAGCTTACTCCGGCCCAACGTCAGAAGGCGATCCGGCTGCAAGCCATCGCAATGGAGAAGGTGGGCTTCGAGAAAGGCGCGCCGAAGTTCTTCATCGAGGACTTCGATCCCGCCACCGGCCAGACCGTTAGCCGCCCAGCGATCACCAGCGCGCCATCCGCCGGCCCGGCAGCCGGCCATGCTGGGGCAAACACGGGAACATACCCAGCAGGGGCGGTGCTGAGCGGTGTGCTGCTCGGTGCTGGCGCGGTAGTGCTGGCGGCGGCGCTGATCGGCGCGTTCGCTCCGCTGGTACTGTTCGCAGGCGCGGGCGCGGCAGCGCTGGTGGCAGGCACTGCGCTGGCATTCACGGCAAAAGGTCAGCTTGAGCGTAGGTAGCGCACCGGAAAAATGCCGTGGATCCGGCTAAGGTCGGGCTCCCGCAGGCTGCGCATGCCCGACACTAAGCGAGGGCATCATCGCCGCGAATGCCTCCGGCGCGCTCAATAGCACTTGATCCGTCAACCAGGCAATCTCGCCAGGTTTAAGGGTTTCACCGCATTCAAAAATCACCAATCCGGACCAGCTTGTTTGTTGCAGGGATTGCTTATCCTGTCAGTATTGAGGGGGATGTTCTCGCCATCGCAGCCTGCACTTCATGCGCAACCGGCTTGAGGCTTACGATATACTT
>CAYXMN010000029.1:0-17898 GCA_964465955.1 uncultured Planctomycetales bacterium | reverse complement strand
TTACAGACTGGAGAGACAGCCATGAAAGCGATCCGTTTATTCGACTGGCAAGACACCGAGATGCAGCGCCCGTTACGCGAAGTGCGCGTCACCCGTGTGGACGACTACACGCGGGGCGGCAAGGCGCGCCTGTTCGTCTGGAGCGACGGCGACGAATTCGATTATGTACTCTACCCCGAGTACCAGACCGCCTACCCCGAATACGACAACCGGATCCAGCAGCAGCGCATCGCCGAGCGCTACCGCTACCTACCCGTCGAAGGGTAGCTGTAGGCAACTACCGCCCGTTCTAGCGGCCAGAGATCAGCAGCGCCAGGCCTCAAAGCACGGCTTCCGGTTAGCGAACCGGGCGTCCGCAGTTATAATCCTCCCATGCTGATACGCAATCTCATGTGTGCGATGGGTGCCGCGGCATGCTTACTCATAGGAGCACCTTCGATGGCAGCAGAACCCACCGGGGTACCGGACGCCGTACAGGTCGACCTCACCACCTACGAGGGCCAGCTAGCGTTCTCCAACGCGCAGTGGCCGGGCCTGCGCGCCGCCATGGAAACCGGCGGGCCGGAAGCCGCGGCGGCGTTCATCGCCGGGTTCGCCGACCCGCTGCAGCGCCGCGTGCTTTACCTCTACGTAAACCAGGGCCTGGTCAACCAGGGCTGGGAAGGCAAGAACCTCGACGACTACATCGCGCTATGCGAGCTGGGCCAGGCGGAGCTGCTGGCCCAGGCTGCCGCCGCACCGGACGAGGAGACACGCCAGGCGCGGGTCAACGTGGCGAATATGCTGTACTACAACCTCGCCGCCGACCTGGCCGATTGCTGGCCGGAGGATGGGTTCAAGCGCGAGCGGCGCCATTTCGAAGCCGGGCTGGCGGCGGCGCAACAATGCATCACCTGGCGCGAGGAGTTAAACCGCCCGGCAGCGAATAAGGGCATGGCCTGGTGGGCCGCCGGGATGCACCAGCTCAGCCTGGGATTAGCCGCGGACTCGCGGAACAGCTTTGCGCGCAGCCTGGAGTATGCGCGGGAGGATGCGCGGGAACAGGGCATCCCGGCGGAACTCGATCCGCGCAGCACGTTCTCGGTGATCCTCTCGGAGGGTTATTTAGCGCTGGCGGAGCTGAAGCTGGCCCAGGCGGGCGCGGGTGATGCGGCTGCCGCAGCGGCGGCGCATGAGCATTACGCGGCGGCCTGCGCGGCGTTCACGGCGCAGCTGGAGTCGCCAGGACTCAAGCAAGACGCACAATTCGGCCTTGACCAGCTCGCAACTGTATGGGAGCGGTACGAGGGCAAGTAAGCTCGCGCTAATCGTGCTGTGTGCCTTCCGGGCTGCGCGCTTGCGCCGCCGACAGCGGGTCATGCATGCGTAGCGGCCAGTCGCTGTAGAACGCCATCGCGTACTTGCCCCCGGCCCAGCGCGCCCAGCGCGTGATGTTGCTTTCGAAAAACACGCGAATCTGCTGGTTCTGATCGGCGCGCCCAAACTGGCTCTCGTGCGCCATGATCGCGGAGAAGTAATCCTCCTCGTAACCGGTGATGTCCACTACGAAGGTCGGCATCAACGTGGGCGGAAGGAAGTAGTAATACACCGCCTTGGGATACCACGGCTCATGCTCCACCGGCAGCTTGCGCAGGTGGGCATAGTTCGCGCCGTGGGCGACAATCAGGCCGCCCTTGATGTGGTCGTTGTGCCCCAATCCGCGGCCCGGCGGCAGGTCGTAGTACGGCCCTAGCACCACCTCCGGGCGGTACTTGCGGATCACTTCGGCCACCTGGCACCGGTGTTCGTAGGTGTCCTCCAGCCCGCAATCCGGCATGCCCAAGCACTCGCGCGCGGCCAGTTTGAGAATGCGCGCCGCCGCCGTCGCTTCCGCCGCGCGGATCTCCACCGTACCTCCGCTGCCCATCTCTCCGGCGGTTAGGTCGACGATGCCGCACTTGTACCCTTGCGCGGCTAGCTTGAGCAGCACGCCGCCGGCGCCGATCTCCGCGTCATCCGGGTGCGGGCCGATGACCAGCACGTCCAATTTGGGGGTCTCTTTCTGCATCACGTTCCCTTCTCTTTCGTCCAAGGTGTGGGGCATTTTACCCGCCGGGCGCGCGCGTTGGTTTAGCCTGCTATACAATACCGGCGAGGGTTGACGAAAGGAGTTTCACGATGCGCTCTGTGTTGCGCTTAGGTGTGGTTTGCGCGGGCCTGACGGCCTGCCTGTTCGTGGCGGCGCCGGGTTGGGCGCAGGCCGCGTCGCGCCTGCTCGATGTTAATGTTGACCAGCAACCGTACTGGGTGGATGTGCGTCTAAGCTTTGATGCGCGCCCCAAATACAGCGACAGCTTCCGCTACGACCCCGACCGCTACTTGTTGACCTTCACCGAAGCGACGCTCGCCATGCCCGAGGAGCGCGCGATGGAGCTGGCCGAACTCAGCGGCGGGATTCTAACGCGGATCAGCCTCTACACCGGGACGGATAACATTGCGGTGGGCCTGTATCTCACCCAGCGCCAGCAGCCGTTCATCACCTTCGATGACACAGGCTATACCATCCGCTTCTATGCCAATGTGGAGCAAGTCCGGACTACACAGCTCTACCAAGGTGTTTCGCTGGTGGAGAAACTCAATGCGAAGCAAGGTAAGAATTACCACGCTTATATTCTCAAAATTGACCCCGGCGCGCCGGTCGAGATGTTCGCCGCCGCCGCCGACCGTTATGACGGCAAAACCCGCCGTCGCGCCCCGTCCAGCTTCGCGCGGCGCGAACAAGCGCTGGCAGTCGTCAATGGCGGCTTTTTCGGCCAGGCCGGCGAGCATCTCAGCACCCTCATCGAGGACGGCGTGCTGCGTTCCAGCGGGGCCTACCCTGCCCGGCCCGCGCTAGTGCTGGCCCAGGACGGCCAGCGCGTCATCGGCCGCTTTAATGTAGAAACCGCGATCATCGTCAATGCTACACGCATTCCGGTCAGCACGCTGAACTCGCCGTTCGCGAATGGCAAGGTCGTCGTCTATAACAACAAATTCCCACTAGAAACCTTGCCCAAGGAGGGGATGTATTACTATCTGATCAGCGCCGGGCGCATCGCTTACTTCAGCGGAGACCCAGCGGCGCTCAGCCTGGCGCCCGACGCCATGCTGGTGGCCACCGACATCATTCCCGAGGCCAATCCGTTGCGCGGCGTCACCGATGGCAGCGAAGCCAGCCTCGAGACCCGCATTACCGACAGCACCGGCCAGGTGATCCAGGCGCGCAGCGCGCTCGGCGGAGCGCCGATGCTGGTCGAGAACGGCGCGGTAAACATCACCAGCGAACTGGACAAAGTGCAGGCTGATATCGCCAGCAGCGAGCGTAGCCGCACCGCAGTGGGGCTGACCGGCAGCGGCCAGCTAATCATCGCGGTAGTGAAGGAGCTGGAAAGCGCGGGCTACGGCGGGGTCACCCTGCCCGTGCTGGCGCAAATGATGCTGGATGAAGGCGCCGTCACCGCTCTGAATCTTGATGGCGGCGGCTCCAGCGCGCTGGTAGTGGCGGGCGACCTCCTGAACCTCAGCGAGGCCGAGGAACGCGCCGTGAGTAGCGTGCTGGTGATCAAGCCCGGCATTGGCAGCAACCCGCCTGGGGCAGGCACACTAGCGGCGCCAGCCACTGGCGCGACCGCGACGGACGCCCCGATCAAATACGAACGGCGCGGACCAACCCAGGAAGTGGCTCAGTAACCCGTGGGCGCAACGCGGGTGAGCAGCCAGCAGCGCTGTGACCAATTCGCCACCGCCAGCCTCTTTATCTCGTATTTACCGCAGGAATTAGCCTGCTGGTTATCATATGTCGATGGATCGTTTGCTGTTCAGTGGGCTTGCCCCGTGGATTGTGTTGCATGGCGACGATAAGCTCTACACGCGCCTGGCCGTACTGCGGATTGTGGTGGACGCGCTGGAGGCCTGGCCCGTGGATCCCACCCCCTACTCCACGCGCTTCACGCATCTGCGCTGGCTGGATGAGCACGGCGATACCATTGACGACGATGATTAAGTTTTAACTAATCCACCGGTTCCATTCTCATTCCGTGGCAGTAGTCCATTACAATCGCTGAATGGCCCATGAACCCAGCACCACGCGTTACGCCTCCCGTCCGGTCACTCTTGCCGACCTCGACCTATCGGCTAAGATCAAACGCAAGGTTTACGACTCACTGTTGCTTCAGCTACAGACCAGCCTGGTGCATCTGCAGCGCAAGGTAGTTGAGAATAAATTGCGCCCGGTGTTTGTGTTCGAGGGCATGGATGCCGCCGGCAAGGGCGGCGTGATCAAGCGCCTCACACAATTCCTCGATCCGCGCGGCGTGGAAGTACACCCCATCGGCGCGCCGAACATGTTGGAACAAGGCCACCACTACTTGCGCCGGTTCTGGCAGCGCTTACCCAGCCGGGGGCGCATCGCGATTTTCGATCGCAGTTGGTATGGGCGGATGCTAGTTGAGCCGATTGAAGGATTCTGCAACTCAACAGACTACGAACGCGCCCCACGCGAGATTCGTGAATTCGAGCGCACGCTGGCGGATGACGGCTATCTGATTCTCAAGTTCTGGCTGCATATCGACAAGGACGAACAACTCCGGCGCTTTAAAAACCGCGAACGTGATGAACTGAAGCAATGGAAACTGACCGCCGAAGATTGGCGCAATCGTAAAAAGTTCGAGTTGTATGTCAAATACGCGAACGCGATGTTCACGGCAACCAACACCTCGATTGCGCCGTGGTTCTTAATCTCAGGCAACAGCAAACCCTGGGCCCGGATCACCGTGCTGCAAACCGTGGTGGATTACTTGCGAGCCTGGCCAACCCAGCCTCAATGAACTTGATCACAGACCACCGTCCACGATCCGGTCTTGGAGGTAGACGGCCACTGCGCGTAAGCCTGGCGAGGCCGGCTGCCCGTTCGGTTCTAGCCATTCTTCGGCTGCCAGATAACCATCTTGGCACTTTCTCTGTTCTGATTATCATATACATGCCAAAGCATCAGCCCGGAATCGTAGAATGTGGGATTGGAGACTGATCCAAGTTCCTGCTGCCCGATACTCCAAACTAGCTTTCCATGCTGGTCAAAGCACAACTGCTTCCCAGAGCCGTCCGGATACCCGCCGTCGCCGGAACCCGCGACATCAGTATAGGCCAGTGTGACGTAAACTCCGGCGGTGCGTATATTCTCAATCATCGGCCGGGGAAACACCAGCCGCATACTGATCTGGCCGTCGCCGTTCATCTTGAGCATCTCAGCATCAGTCGTGATAAAGACATCGCCGGCGGCATTTGCCGTGCAATCTTCCACCCCCACGCGAAGTATCCCATCCTGCCGGCTCTCATCGTAACTCCACAGCACCGCGCCTTCAGCGTCCAAACACTCCACTCCTCCTTGCAACGCCCAAAGCAGAATCTTGCCTGACGGATGAATCCGATAATTGGAAAAACTAAATTCGCCAAGACTAAGGCCGTATTTGTGTTGCCAAAGGTCTTTGCCGGTCTTCGCATCCAGACAGGCTATTGTGTAGTCAGCAGGTTCGTAAACAACACGGTCTTGTACCAAACTGGCATTACCTACTCGGTTGAATTCCCTTTCCCAGAGCTTCTTGCCATTAAGCTTGAGCCCGGTAATCTTGTTATGATTGAAAAGGATGACCGTACCCTCGTTACTAACCAGCGGTGTACGGTATGCCTGGTGTTCTCCAGGCCCGTAACGCCACAGATACTTGCCTTCAGGCGAGAAGGCATACAGCCAAGTGGCATTCAGCAGGGCCAGTATCGTTCCATCAGGAGCAATCGCAAAGCGGGAGAAGATATCACTGCCTTCCTCGAAGGTTTGTTCGTAGAGCAGCTTGCCCATTGGGTCCAGCAGCCAGGTTTTCATCGTCCCGCCGACAAAGATCTTGCCATCGGGGAGTTCCAGCAGATCAACAAAGTACTGCACTTCGCTGCGCCATAGCAGGGTCCCTTGCAGGTCGTAACACATCAGGATGTAAGGCATATCCTTTGATTGCTCGCCCGGTCCCCGGCGCTTGGTGTAGATATGCGTCCTGCCCAGATTGTCCTCGTCCTTAATGTATTCGCCATCAAGCGTGAACTTGGTTAATTCCGGGGCTGAAGCAGCGGCAAGAGCTTTAGTTGTTACCTCCAAAACCGTTACGTCTGCAGCAGCTGCTTGAGAGGCTTGGGCGGCAGCCCCGCCTGCGGTGGCCGGGTCACCTGCAGCTATAGTCCCCGCTTGAGCTCCGGAGGCAGACTGACCTGGCGCTTGCGCTGCTGGGGTATCGGCCAGAAGGCCTGTCCCGGTGTTGTCAGATGGTTTCGGTTTGTCGCAACTAACAACGACTGCTCCGCATATCCCCAAAATAACTACTACTGTCTTGATAAAGAAAAACGCTCTTTTAGACATAAGGCATATTATCACTCGCACACGGGTAGACGAAGGTGTTGGTTGTGGAGGAGATCACCCCCGCCGGGAATCGAACCTGGATCTACCGCTTAGGAGGCGGTTGCACTGTCCATTGTGCTACGGAGGCGCGCACGTATTATAACGAGTGAGTCGGGACGGTAAGCCGCGAGCTTCTGCTTGCATCTCATCTAAGGTATCCTTTCTCAATAAGCTTATCCAGGCAGGACAGTCATGATCAACCGCAAGTTCCAACCGGTCGTCCCTGAAGACCTGTACCACCTCCGCCAGCTCTCGATTGGTGATCTTTCCCAAGATGGCGAGTGGCTGGCTGTGGTGATCAGCGAGCCTGATCGCAAGAGCAACCGCCAGTACTCGCAAATCTGGTTGATGCCCGCGCACCGGGGCGTTTTGCAGCAGTTCACTTTTGGCGAACATCATGACTCGCAGCCCCGCTTCAGCCCTGATGGCAAACTACTCGCGTTCCTGTCTGACCGCTCTGGCTCGAGCCAAGTCCATTTGATGCGCGTGTCAGGCGGCGAAAGCTGGCAACTGAGCCATCTTCCCGGTAATGTGCTCGACTACTCCTGGGCGCCGGATGGGGACAAGCTTTGCTTAGTGGTCAGCCCCAAAAGCGCTGAAAGTGGCAAGGATGCCAAAGCCCCTCTGGTCCACCACTTCACCAATTATGGCGTCCAGCCACCTCACCCTTCGGTGGAGTTGTACCTTGTTAACGTGAAGTCTGGGCGCAGCAACCTGTTACTCCGGGATGATCAGCACAACGTTGAACCGGTGTTCTCCCCTGATGGAGCGTGGATTGTATTCTGCAGCCAGAAGCACTCGGACAAGGACCTGAAGTATCACTGGCCAAGCCTGAGGCGGATCAATACCCGTGACGGCAAGCCGGAACGCGTCAAGTCCCACCCCGGTGCTGCGCAATCGCCCGCCATCAGCCCGGATGGGAAATGGATCGCTTTTTACGGACATGCTGATCCAGCAAAGGGCTGGAGCCAGGTTAATACCGAGCTGTGCGTTGTGCCATTCACCGGCGGGCCGGTGCGCTACTTGTCGAGCGAACTAGATCGTCCAGTGCAAAACATCATAATCAGTGACTGCTTCGCATTATGGCAATCGCAACCTCCCCTGTGGAGCCCTGATAGCAACTCGCTGTACGCAATACTGACCGATCGTAGTAAGCAAGTCATCTACCGGTTTAACCTGCAAAAAGGACCGCCTGAGGTTATTGTAGACGAGCCGGGAGCAGTGTTGAATTTCAGAATCGATTTCAGCACCGACCTGATTCACTATACTCAGAGCAGTACCGCTAACCCGTGTGAGTTATTCACGCGCCCACTTACTGGGAGTCTTTGCACTCAACGCACAAGGCTAAATCAATGGACTGCACGCCGGGAACTAGCCCAGCTTCGCGCGCTGCCCTGCCCAGCAGGAGATGGCCCCGCGCTGGAAGGCTGGCTGCTCCTGCCTCCGGGCTTCACTTCGCGGCGCAAATACCCTGGCATCTTGTACATCCACGGCGGCCCATCTAGTGCTTACGGACCTGTGTTCATGCACGAATTCCACTACCTGGCCGGACGGGGCTTCGTGGTGTTCTTCTGCAACCCGCGGGGCAGTCAAGGCTACGGCCAGGATTTCGCTGGGGCGATTTACCGTGACTGGGGTAACCTGGATTACCTCGATTTGATGCGCTTTACCGACCGCGTACTTGAGCAGTGCCAGTTCATTGACCCTGGCAGGCTCGGAGTCACTGGCGGCAGTTACGGCGGTTATATGACCAACTGGATCATTGGCCACACCCAACGCTTCAAAGCCGCGGTCACGCAACGCTCGGTGAGTAATATGCTCTATTGGATCTTCGGCCGGGCCGTTTGATGTCGCCCGGCATGCAGCTTTCGACCTGCCCCCTTGGCACAAGAACGCATGCTTGTTGGAACGTTCGCCGCTCACCCACATACCAGAAGCGAAAACCCCGACCCTCATCATCCACAGCGAGCAAGATCACCTGACAGCGCCTGAACAGGCGCAACAGCTGTACGTTCAGCTCAAACTCATGGGAATTGAGACAGAGTATGTGTTGTTTCCTGAAGAAGGCCACGATCTGAGCCGGAGCGGGCGGCTTGATCGCCGCATCGAACGTCTTCAGCGGATTAGCGGCTGGTTCGAGCGTCATTTGCGGTAGGACATGTTCTGACCTCTGACGATGCAGCCGCGCGAGCAACCTGTTCAGCACCGCTTATATAATTTCTGGCCAGCTTTTAAGCCGATATCCGCCTATAAAAGTAATGCGTTAGCTGATCAAAACATGTGTGAGGGTCTTTCCAAGGTGTTAAGTAACATTTCTACGAAATATTATTGAAAAGTTGAAAGCCGTCTTCTGCTGTGATATGATTTTAACGTTTATATAACCTGGGGTGCACCGCCGGGATGGCGGAGTTGGGGTAATCGCGGAAAGCAGCTTGGAAGTGTTGAAGGATCGGCGGGAGAATCTGGCGAAGGTTAACTACGGGCGGTTCCAATGGTATACCCAATGGTGCGAGCCTGTGGTAGTCGCTTTGTATAAAGGTCAGGTGAATCTGGCTCGCAATTTACTCGGAGTGATGGAGAACATCATTGCCGCCAAAGAACTCCCTACGCCTGATACACAATGTTTGCGCTACCAATTCGCTTACATGCGTTTCCAGCTTCATTTAACGGCGAAAGACCGGGAATCCGCCGCAGCCGAACTACCGGATATTGAGAAACAGCTAACTGCTTCGTGTGAGTTGCCGCTCGCCGAGCAGATGCGGCGGCGGCTGCTCCTGCAATTAAGAATCAATCTCGATCGTCTGAATTTAAAGCCGCTCTACTCCGAGGAGTTCGACCAGCTCTTCAATGAGATTTGCCCCAGCGAGTACAACACAGAGCTCTGGTTCTACTTGTCCGGCTGGGCATTCCGCCACTGCCGTGCCGACCTGCTGGAACAAGCGTATGCTTTCTCGGTCATGCAGGCGCAAGGCTTCCAGGTGAATTGGAACTGGCAGCGGGTGAACATCATGCTCAAACTCGTGCGCGGTGATGTCACCCGGGACGACCTGATTTGGCTCATCGACAATGTCGCTCTAGAGCAGCACCTCCGGTCAATCAAGCGCGATATCTGGCCCAGAGCGGAAGAAATGGGTCTGGTCGATCGGGCCATGGAGCTTAGACTGCAAGAACGTGAATTCGAACTTGCCGAGGTCTCGCCGGCCCGTATCGACCAGATGTTGAAGCCCTTCATTCAGAAGCAGCAGAACTCGCTGCCGCCGGCAGCAAGCCAAGCCTGCTAGCCTACCTACAATCCACTACTAGAAATCTTCACCAGTGGCGTCAAACCAAAGGTAGTCATCCATCACTAGTTCGATTTTCGTATTCTGCATGGTTGTTACTAATTCTGTGGTTGCTTCGGGATTCATTATGTTCGCTCCTTAAGGCTTGGTGGGATCATTGCCGGTTCCGGGATCCGCCGAGTCAAAGTCATCACCTTCGGAGTCGTAAAAAATCCAATCCGTATCACCGCTGCCGTCGTCATCGCCAGTACCGGACCCGCCGTCACCCGAGTTATCATCCATCACAGCCTTAACATTACTCACCGATCCCGTCACGCCACTCCCGCAGCAGGAAATCGACAGCAAGGCAAATAACGCAATGAGAGCAATAAAGAAAGCACGCATTCTATTCTCCTAAAATAGTTGGTTAAAAAAACAAGTATCTACCCAATACCTAGGCTTGACTGAAGCCCCGCCAAAGATTACTTTGGTTTAATCAAAGTCATCTCCTTCTGAATCGTAAAAGATGTACTCGGGTTCGCTCGGGTTGTCGCTCCCATCACCAGTTGACGGATTATCAGTGGTCTTGTCATCCAACACCGATTTAGTGGCACTTATAGGGCTAACACTGGTGCTGCAACAGCTAGCTACTGACATACAAGCAATCAGCGCAACAAAAGCAACAATTAGAGTGCGCATCACATCTCCTCGACGCAGAATAAAAGTGGGGCAAACTCTTCAAGCATGTTTCAAGCATGCTAGTAGAACATAGCATAAGGATACTACTTGTGCAAAGTAGGTAAAGGGAAATCAGCAGTCAAAATATCAAAATGAGATTAAATTGCGGAAGGCGGGACTCGAACCCGCACAGGGAAACCCCCACTAGGCCCTCAACCTAGCGCGTCTGCCAATTCCGCCACTTCCGCGTGGAGAAGAAACGGGCAAGTAGTATACCAGCTTTTCTTTGAACCCAGGGAACTCAGCTTCAAGATCCTACTTCGCGCAAGCGCTGGCCTGCTTATCGCCCGTTCAGTCTCAAGTAAGTCTCGACATCACTGCTGGTAGCGGCTAAACTAATACTATCAAGCATGGTGAGGGTCATTCATGCATTTTGGCTTAGTTTGTGATAAGAATCCGCTGGAACATCGTGTTCCACTATCCCCCTATGGCGTTCAGGAATTATGTATTCACGGGCATAGGGTGACCGTGGAACGCGGTGCGGGGGCATTGGCTCGTTTTTCTGACGAGGACTACCAGGCTGGCGGCGCAGAGATTATCTATAACACAGAAGAAGCATGGCTGCGGCCAGATGTGCTTGTCCGAATGAAACCGCCGACCATTGCCGAGTTAAACCGGACCAGGGAAGGACAAATCTTCTTCGCCTATGTCGAATTACCATCCCTGCCGATCGAAACTCGCCAAGCATATGCCGCGAATTCCGCCAGCCTGCTCGCTTTGGAGGAGATGCGCGATGAACTCGGACGCTGGCCGATGCTTTCACCGCTGTCCATGATCTGCGGGCGGATGATCCCGCAAATCGCCGCCCGTTATTTAGAGACCTTTCCAGGCGGCCGTGGAAAACTACTTTACGGGGCGACAGGTGTGGCGCCGTGTAATGTAGCTGTGATTGGCGCTGGCACCCTTGGCTTGACCGCCTGCCAGATGTTCCAAGCCCTAGGCACCCGGGTAACTGTGCTGGATACCGATCTAGACGCGCTGGAGCGAGTTGAACGTGACTTCTTCAGCCATGGATTCATTACCACGCTCGCCAGCAACCGCGGCAACATCAGCCGGGTCATTCGCGGTTCGGATGTTGTGGTTACCGCGATCCATTGCCCGCAAGGCAACTGCCCGAAGGTCATCCAGCGCAGCGATCTAGAATCCATGGAACCGCGGGCGGTGATTATCGACGCTTCGATCACCCAAGGCGGCGCGGTGGAGTCCAGCCGACCCACCACATTAGCCGACCCGATTTACATCGTGGATGAAGTGGTGCACTACTGCGTACCAAACATTACTGCTGCCGTGGCCCGTACCGCGTCACGCGCAGTCAGTGCTGCGCTCACGCCGTACCTGTTGCGCTTCACAGAACGACCGCTGGAGGAGGCCATCGCAGCTTATCGTGAATTCGATAGCGGCATGGTGATCATCAACGGCAAGCTTCGCCATAAATATGAGGATGTAGTGTAGGAGGGTTTCACCCCATGTCATTTGCTGAGATGTACCGCAGCAAGCGTGTCAGCATGGACGAGATCGTCCGTGAAGTGAAATCGGGCGATAACGTTTACGTCCACCCCGGCGGCGCCGCACCGCTTAATCTGCTGCAGGCGTTCGCGCAATACGCCAGGAATGAGCTGCATGATGTGACATCGACCCACATCCTAACGCTAGGGCCGCTGGATTACATGGATCCATCACTGGAAGGCCATATCCGCCACCGAGCCTGGTTCCTGGGCGGCAACTCGCGCAAAGCAGTCAATGAAGGCCGGGCGGATTGGGTGCCGGTCTTCCTGGGAGACTGCCCACGACTGGTTTACGAACGGAAGATTGACTTTGATGTGGTGATGATTCAGGTCACCCCGCCGGATGAGCACGGCTTTTGCAGTCTTGGCGTTGGCGTCGACATCACGCTCGCCGCGATTCGCATGGGCAAGAAGGTCATCGCGGAAGTCAACCCGCGGCAGCCGCGCAGTCTGGGCGATTGCTTCGTGCACCTCTCGAAAATCCACAAGCTGGTGGAAGTGCAGCACGAACTGGCCCAACTGCTGTCCGGTGAAATCACCGAGGAACATAGAGACTGCGCGAAATTCATCGCCAGTATCATTGAAGACGGCGACTGCATGCAAATGGGCATCGGCGCGATCCCCGACGTTACCTGGACGCTGCTCGCCGATCGCCGTGATCTGGGCATCCACACTGAGATGTTTTCCGACGGCGCGATTGACCTGCTCGAAAAAGGTGTGATCAACGGCGAGCGCAAGAACCTGCACCAGGGCAAGATCGTGGCGAGTTTCGTCTTGGGCAGCACACGTTGTTACGACTTCCTGCACAACAATCCGCTGATCGAGATGCATCCCACGGAGTATTGCAACAACCCCTTCATCATCTCGCAAAACGACAATATGGTATCGGTAAACTCCTGCCTGCAGATTGACCTGACGGGGCAAGTGGTCAGCGACAACATTGGTCCAATCCTTTACTCGGGGTTCGGCGGACAGGTCGACTTCGTGCGCGGCGCGAGCTACTCCAAACACGGCCGTCCGATCCTCGCTTTCCTGTCGACCGGCAAGAAAGGCTCGTTGTCACGCATCGTTGCCGAGCATCCGCAGGGTTATGGCATCACCACTTCGCGTGCGGATGTGCATTGGGTAGCAACTGAGTATGGCATCGTCGACCTGTGGGGTATGAGCCGGCGGGAGCGCGCCAAGGCGCTCATCGAACTGGCGCACCCCAATTTCCGCGAAAGCTTGCAGGAAGACGCATTGCGCCTGGGCTTGCTTTAACTAGATTCAGAATGCAGTTAGAGTGCTGCCGAAACGCGCTGCCAGAGCGCGGGCAGGGCGATGCCGCTGGCCGCTCGCAGCGTATAGGTCGCATGGCTGCTAAACTCGGTTTCGTGCGGATTGACTTCTACAACGGCAACATGGCGCTTGAGCGCCGCGAAAGGCAGCGCTGCCGCGGGGTAGACCAGTGCGCTTGTGCCCACCACGAACATTAAATCGCACTGCTCGGCCAGTTCGATGCCCGCCGACAGCACAGTGGGATCCAGCATTTCGCCAAACCACACCACATGCGGGCGCAGCATCCGGCCTTGCTTGTCGCGGGGTGGTATCTCGCTGAGCGGACAATCCAGCAAGGCTTGAGCGTGCTGCACCGGTCCGCGTACCGGCCGGGCATACCAGATGTTCCCATGCAACTCGATGACATCACAGTTGCCGGCTTGGGTGTGCAGGCCGTCGATATTCTGGGTCGCCACCCGAAAGCTTCGACCTTGGCCGCGCCAGTGTTGCTCCCAGGCCGCGAGCGCCATATGCCCTGGATTAGGCTGGCACTGCCGCATCGTCTGCCGGCGTTCGTCATACCAGCGCCAGACGGCCGCGGGGTCTTCAGTGAATCCCTCGAAACTGGCGAGCATGACGGGATCGTACTTAGTCCACAGCCCGG
Source organism: uncultured Planctomycetales bacterium (assembly GCA_964465955.1). GTDB lineage: Bacteria > 4484-113 > 4484-113 > 4484-113 > JAFGCY01 > CAYXMN01. Next base: position 4,017 of record CAYXMN010000029.1, on the reverse strand, counting down.
TTTGCGCTTCGCGGAAAGTGGGAATTCCCGATTCAGCGCTGATCCCCGCGCCGCTGAGCACCGCGACCTTTTGCGCCTGGGCGGCGCGCGGCGCGAGTTCCGCAAGCGGTTGCAGCAAAGCTTGAGGGAGGACGTGCTCCATCGCCCTACACTGCCAGCACGTCTTGCACCGCTGTGACCAACGCTTCCAGCGTGAACGGTTTGCTCAAAGTCTTTTGCGCACCTAGCAGTAGCGCGGCTGGAAGCATATCGATGGTCCCTTTGTGAATTCCGGCGGAGATGGCGATGATTTTTAGCTGAGGATGATGCTTCCTGAGTTGGATGATCGTCTCCAGCCCTTCCTGTTCTGGCATTACCAGATCGGTTATCACGAGATCCGGCATTTCCTGTTGCAGCAGCTTTACACCCACTTTGCCGTCGCACGCGGTCCGTACTTGATATCCTTCCGCACTCAGCCCTAATTGCACCAGATTTAACAGCGCGGGATCATCGTCAATCAAAAGAATTTTAGCTGGACCGGCAGGCGTCTCATCCATCTATTTCCTCCGCAGCAACTCGTATTCGCGCAATACGCCCGTGAGTCTTTCCTCCAAATGCTCGGGGAGCGGGGTCATCGGCAACCGGAAACGCTCCTCGATCACTCCGAGCCGCGCCAACGCAGCTTTGACAGGGATCGGATTGGTCGTCATGAACAGCTCGCGCATCAACTCAAGGAAATGCAAGTGAATCTCGCGGGCGATGAACGTGTCGCCAGCGTTGAAAGCATCAATCATTTCGAGCAAATCCTTCCCAATGAGATGGCTGGCCACGCTGACCACCCCGCAGCCGCCGAGCGCCAAAATGGGCAGGGTCAAGGCATCATCGCCGGAGTAGATGAAGAAGTCGCTGAGCGTCTGGCTGCGCAGCACCGCCAGGCCTTCCAGATCACCGGTGGCGTCCTTCACCGCGCAAACGCGGGTGGTCGCCGCCAGTTCGACGATTACGTCGTGATCTACCCGCAGACTGGTCCGGCCGGGTATGTTATATAGCAGCACTGGCAGCTCAGTCGCATCGGCAATCTTGTTGAAATGCGCCAGTTGCCCGTCAGTGTTGGGTTTGTTGTAGTACGGTCCGACTGCCATCACACCGTCAGCTCCAACCTTCGCCGCAGCTTTAGCCAAGCGCACCGACTCCGCTGTGTTGTTCGTGCCAACGTTTACCAGCACGTAAAAACTCTTCCGCGCCTCTGCCTTATACAGCTCAGCCAGCGCCAGGCGTTCCTTCTCGGTGAGCACCGGACCTTCGCCGGTAGTGCCGCCGACCACAATCCCGTCGCATTGCGGCTGGATATACTTAAATAGGCGTTTCGCCGCCGCGTAATCAACCTGGCCCCGCTGATCAAAGGGAGTGACAATCGCGGTTACCACCCGACCGAATACGGGCTTAATTGGCTTCATATCGCGCTCCTATAAGTGGGCGGCGTTTGGTTGAGCCGCTCGCGTAATTAGCTCTAGTATACGCCAGCCGTTGAGCGCCGCGCCGATGCGCAGGTTGTCTCCGGCGGCGAAAAATGACCAGCCATGCTCTAAGCCCGGTTCCTGGCGGAGCCGTCCGACTTCCACCTGGTCGTGCTGAGCGCTGCCTGCCGGAGTGGGCACTTGCAGCCCGTCCACGACACGCAGGTTTGCAGAATCCTGCCAGGCGGCGAAGATAGCCTCCGCCTCAACCGGCTGTTCCAGTTCTACCGTCACCGCGATGGCATGGCCAACGAACACCGGCACCCGCACCGCATGGCTGATGACCGGCAGGTCCGGCAGGCTCAGTATTTTCCTCGTTTCAAACACCAGTTTGGCTTCTTCGCTGGACTGGCCACGTTCATTTATACCGCCAATCCGCGGCTGCACGTTAAACGCCATCCCGTCCTGGGGGAATTGGGTAGAGCAGCCTTGCCAAGTGGCTAGCGCCGCCTGGGTCTGGGTCAGCAGCGACTGCGCCGCCGCCTTGCCCGCCCCAGACATGCTTTGGTAAGTCGCGGCGAAGATGCGCCGTAAGCCAAAGCGCTGGGTGAGAGGCGCCAGCGCATGTATCAGCACGATAGTGGTGCAATTTGGATTAGCCGCCAGCAAGCCCTCGCCTGTCCACGCCGCGTCATTCACGCCCGGCACCAGCAGCGGCACCGCGGGATCGAGGCGGTAGCAGTTACTCTTATCCACCACCTTGCAGCCCGCCGCCAGCGCGCGCGGGACGTGCGCTGCGGACAGCTCATCGCCGATGCAAAACAGCGCGGCGTCATATTGTGCGAAATCGCAGTCAGCCAGCGCGGATACCTGCCGTGGCGCTCCAAGCACGTTGATTTCCTCACCCGCGCTTCTGGCACTGGCGTATAAGCCCAAACGGTCCAATTGCGGCTGGCGCTGTTCGATGATCTTGATGAGTTCATGGCCCACCACACCGGTCGCGCCTGCGATTGCTAGCTTTAATCCCACCATATGAAGTTCGAAATCGAAGCGTAAAAAATAAACTACATGATGCTGTCGAGTCCGATTTGCAGCCCCTGAACCCGGTGCAGGTTGCGGATGGCGTAAACAATGCCCGGCATGAAACACCTCCGGTCAATGCTGCGGTGCTCAATTGTCAGCGACTCGCCAGGCAGGCTGAATTGCACTGCCTGTTCCGCTAAATAACCCTCACTACGCACGCTGTGGATGGCCACCCCGCCCACTGCGCCTCCCAACACGCCCGGACATTGTTCTAGGTATTGCGCATTGCTGCTTGGCAGCTCCCGCGCGCCTGCGATGGCTTGCGCCTCTTGGAGCTTCGCGGCGGTGTACAACGCCGTGCCGCTCGGCGCATCGACTTTGCGCTCATGGTGGCGCTCCGTGATTACGGGCGAGCGCATCAGCTTAGCAGCCTCCGCCGCGAACTTGATCATCAAGTTTGCGCCGAGTGAGAAATTCGGCACCACTAACACTGGCGCGCCACTGGCCTTGCTCGCCTGGGCTAGGGCTTCCAGTGCGGCAGGACTGTAACCGGTCGCGCCGATGATGTAACCCAATCCGGCCGCGGTTATTTGCGGGCCATGAGTCTCGACTGCCGCGCCTGTGCTTAGGTCCACTACCACCGAGCAGCTACTGCTGAGAAATGGCGGTAATGGTTCGCCAGCTTCCAGCGTCGCGGACAACGCAATGTCTGGAATTTCTTGCAGGTAGGCGGCTAGCGCTTGGCCCATCCGGCCTGCGCTGCCGATTAAACCTAATCTGGTAATCGATGCTGCCACGACGGGATCATACCGCCTGTTGGCGCTCGGACACCTTCTCCAAGCTAACCAATTCCCGCTTATACCACTGCGTCTTTTCCTCGGGATTCGGCCGCATGTCTTCCGGCAGCAACGCCTCAATCCGCTCCATCAGCTTGTAAGTCTCAAGCCGGAGCAAGTCATGGGGGATGTCTGCCGGGTCACCGTTGTAGTCGATGGAGTACGGCTCGCCGATGTAAACCTTAACCGGCACAGCTTTGATACACTTCGAGCCCTTGGTCAAGCCATGCTGGCTACCGGCAATCGCCACCGGCAGGATTGGGCAGCCAGCCTGGATCGCGATCACCACGGCACCGCTGCGCCCCTTCTGCAGCCGCCCTTCCTTGCTGCGCGTCCCCTCCGGAAAGATGATTACCGCCGCGCCGTTTTTAATGTAACGGATCGCTTCATCCACTGCGGGTTGGCCGCTGCCGCGATCCACCATAATGGTGCCCAGGGATTTCATCAGCGCGTAAAGCCAGCCTACCTTGAACAGCTCGCGCTTCGCCATGTGGAAGACGTAGCGTGGGAAGGCCACTCCCACCAGCGGCGGGTCAAGATGGCTGACGTGGTTGCTGGCGATAAGCAAACCGCCGGTGCGCGGGGCGTGTTCCGTCCCGATCACCTTGAACCTGAACAGCAGCCAAGCGGCGAAATGAATGATGCCCTTGAGCATCCGGTAGATCAGCTTGCCTCCCAGCCCAATCACAACGAACTAATTATAAACGCTCGCGCCTAGTCCC
>CAYXMN010000028.1:11679-20824 GCA_964465955.1 uncultured Planctomycetales bacterium | reverse complement strand
GACCCGTTTCTCCTGTTCAGGTAGTTCGGTCGCGCCCCAGATGACCGCGCCACCGAGCACGCCCAGAAGGGCCGAAGGCACGAACCCTGGAATAAAGAGGGAAACCAGGACAAGAACAAGCCCCAGCGCCGCGACGGCCCAGGCATCGTCGGCCGCCGCCGACAACCGGTGCATCTACCGCGACGGACGCCTGCAGCCACTCCCGCTGGGTATCGGCCAGTTCGTGACCAGCCCGCTGTTAAGCCCCGCCGCCAAGCTGCGCTTGATGGCGGAGCCGTTTATTCGCAACGGCGCCAAGGATGATGACACTGCGTGGGACTTTTTCGTGCGCCGTTTCGGCCGCGAGGCAGCGACTTACGTAATGGGCCCGTTCGTTTCCGGCATCTATGCCGGAGACCCGCAAATGCTTGGCGCACGCGCCGCATTTCCCAAGTTCCACACATTCGAAGCCGAGTCCGGTTCAATGATCCGCGGATCGATTAAATACATGTTGGCCAAGCGGCGGCGGATGCGCCGCGAGGGAATCAAGGTTCGCAAGGGATTGTTCAGCTTCTACGGCGGGCTAGGCGCGATCACCGACCGCCTGATTCAGCGGCTCGGCGACCGGGTGCGGACCAATGCCCAAGCGCTTAGCCTTGAACAGGCGGCAGGAGGTTATCGCGTGCTGACCGCGGATCAGGCTTACGTCACGCGAGCGTTGATCTGTGCCGTCCCCCCGGATCAAGCGGCAGCGCTGCTGGCCCACCTTGCGCCAGGAGTTTGCGAGCCGCTGGCGGCGACACCGATGGCACCGGTGGCGCTGGTCCACTGGAGCCAGCCGAGCAAGGGCAACGGGCTACCCAAAGGCTTCGGCTTTCTCATGCCGCGCATCTATGACCTGCGCGTGCTAGGCACCGTGTTCGCTTCGCAGCTATTCAGCAGCCGCACCCCGCCTGCAATGGAAGCCTTCAGCTCCTATTACGGCGGAATGTTGGACCGCGCCGCGCTGGAGCTGCCGGATGATCGGCTCCGGGAACTGGTGCTCAAAGAACATAGCCGGATTTTTGATATGGAATTAGTCGAGCCGCCAATGTTGAACGTGTTCCGCTATGCGGGTGCGATCCCGCAGTTGACACCTGATCATCCTGAGCGAATCGCGGCGGTGCGGCGTCTACTTGCGGAATTGCCGGGGATTAGCCTGGCCGGCAATTATCTAACAGGGGTGGGAATTGAGCACGCGGTGCAAAGCGGCTATCTGGCCGCTGCCTCGGCGGTGGAGCAGTTGCACAGCCTGGCCAAGGCGATCGTGGAGGCGAGTGCATGATGTCTGTAAGCAACCGGATGGATATACCGCTGCTCGTGGTGGGCTGCGATTTCCGCTCCGCGAACGCGAGTTTTCGCGAGATGCTGGTGGCCACCCCGGATGAGCGGCGCGAGCTTTATCGCAATCTTACCAGCATTGAACCGGGGGCGGGGCTGGCAGTCCTGGAAACCTGCAACCGCGTGGAATGGTTGGTCTCCACTGAAAATCCAAGCTGGCTCGCCGAGTTGCTCGCTGCGCGGATCACCAAGCGCTGGCGCGACGCCTTCGAGGCAGCGCCTAAATTGCCCCTGCCTTGCGTCTACAGCGGCCGGCAGGCAGCACTGCACGTCCTGCGGGTCGTTGCCGGCCTGGAATCGCTGGCAGCGGGAGAATCGCAGATTGCCGGGCAAGTCCAGGACGCTTTGCACCGTGCGCGTAAGGAGAAAACGAGTTCGGCGATCCTCAACGGCTTAGCCAAGCATGCCGGGCGCCTTGCCAAGGCCGGGCAGAAGCTCGGTTACCGCGCCGACCAGCAGCGCGGCATCCACGGTTTAACGGCCCAGTTTCTGCGCCAAATCCTGGCAGCGCAGGCAGGCCGCGGCCCGGTCGTCGTAGTGGGTATGGGGGCGATCGGCCGCAAAGCCGCCGACGTGATTGAACAGCATGGCGGCAGGCCGGTGGTGCGCATCAACCGCACGGTGGAAGCTGAACACGAGGGACTGTGGCTGCGCTGGGAAGAACTGCCGGGAGTCTTATCCAATGCTCAAGCGCTGGTAGTCGCAACAGGAGCGTTGGAACCTGTGATTACGGAAGCACTTTTCGCACAGCGCTTGGCTGATCAGCCATTGCCGGTGGTAGACATCGGCAGTCCGCGCCAAGTCAGCCGTGAGGCGCAGCAACTGGCTTGCGTGCGCTATTACAGCCTGGACAGCCTGGTTGAGTTTGGCTATGGCGCAGATGGCCCGGCGCTCGCGCAGCCGATGGAGCAAGAAGTTGAGCAAGAGCTGGAGCTTTTCAAGCGTTACTGCATCGAGCGTGATTTAGTTACGCTGCTACGAGATACACAACTGCGGCGCGAGGAATACATGTTCCAGCAAATCCCAGCGATTATCGATGAGCAGTTCAGTGATTTGGGGGAACAGGCGCGCCAACAATTGGAGCAGGCAATGCGCCAGTTAATCAGCCGTTTTTCCCGCGACAGCTTCGAGTCAATTCATAACGTGGTTGAACAGCATTGGAGCGAACTGTGAGCCGCCGGTTGAAGCTGGGCACGCGCGGCAGCGAACTCGCGCTGTGGCAAGCGCGCGAGACGGCGCGGCGGCTGCCCGGTGGCGCGGACATTGAAATCATCAAGACCGCCGGCGATCAACGCCAGGATATACCGCTGCAAGGGCAGTTGGAGCAAGGCTTTTTCACAAAGGAGATCGAGCGGCAATTAATGAGCGGCGCGGTTGACGCCGCCGTGCACTCGTTAAAAGATCTGCCGACTCAACTACCGCCCGGCCTGGTATTGGCGGCGATCCTGCCGCGCGCGGCGGTGAGCGACCTGCTGATGGTGCATCCGGAGTGGCATGATCCTGCAGCGCCGCTGCCGCTCAAGGCTGGCTGTCCAGTTGGAGCGATGTCGCTACGGCGGCAAGCGTTGCTGCGGGTGCATGGCCCGCAAGCTGAGGCGCGCATGATCCGCGGGAATGTACCCACGCGCTTGGAACGTTGCGCAGCCGGTGAGTATGGCGCGCTTATCCTGGCGCGCGCGGGAGTGGAGCGGCTGGGGCTGAAACCTGCCGGACTTGTGCGATACGAGCTACAGCCGGAGCTGTGGCCATGCGCACCCGGCCAAGGTGCGGTGGCGGTCGAAGCCCGTGCGGATGATGCGGAGGCTTTAGCAATACTGGCGCAGATTGATGATGAACCTACGCGCCGGGCCGTCGAGCTGGAACGGCGGCTGCTAGCCAACTTTGAAGGCGGTTGCCATACGGCATTCGCAGCCTGGGCGCGTCTCGTCAAGCACCAGTGGGAGGTGCTGCTGGGATTGGAGCTGGCCGGCCAATGGCAGCAGGCGTGGTTGCACGGGGATCATGCAGGTCTGGCCCTTACCGGACCGGCGTCGCCGATCGCCTTCAGCATCCCGGCGGTGCAGCACCAGGAGGAGTTATGCCGTCCGGCGCAGTGGTAGTGCTGACCCAGGAGGCGGAGGACAACGCCGCCCTGGCTGCGCTGCTGGCCCCCTTCGGCATTACCGCGCTGGGCTATCCCTGCTTGGCGACGCGCTACCGGCCTTTTCGCGGCGGGCATCTGGATTCAGGCCGCAACCTCACAGACTATGACGTGATCATCTTCACGAGCAAGCGAGCGGTGACCGGAGTCCAGCCCGCGCGCGGGGCGATTGCCGCCGCCGGCCTTCCCGTGGCCTGTGTCGGGGCAACCACGGCGCAGGCGGTACGTCAGTTGCTAGAGCTGGAGCCGGCATTAACGCCGGCATCGGAGCAAACCGGTGCGAACCTGGCCCAGCTGATCGCGGAGGCTGGCTTAAAGGTGCGCCGCGCGCTCTACTTCTGCGGAAACCGGACCACCGGCGGGCTGCAGGCAGGGCTGGCGCAAGCCGGAATCGAAGTGGACGAACAGCAGGTGTATGAGAATTATGCACCAGACCTGGAGCCGCTCAAGCCTGGTGTTGCGGCGCTGGTGGTGTTCGCCAGCCCGTCGGCGGCCCGGCGGTTTTTTCAGGCTAATCCCGCGTGGAGGGATACAGCAAGTTGTATTGCCATCGGCCCGGCCACCAGCGCTTGCCTGAGCGAGCTGGGGGCGCGCCGGGCCGGCCAGGCGGCCCAGCCGGATAAATTAAGTCTCGCCCAGGCGATAATAAACTGTCTGACACAGGAACAACTCAATGCATGAACGGACCGCGCAATCGCAGTATCTTTTCAATCGCGCAGCACAGGCAATCCCCGGCGGCGTCAACAGCCCCGTCCGGGCATTTAAACAGGTTGGTGGCACGCCTGTTTTCTTTCAAACCGCATCAGGCAGCCGGTTCATGGATGTGGACGGCAATGAATACGTCGACTTCTGCCAGTCGTGGGGTCCGTTGATCCTTGGCCACGCCCGGCCTGAGGTGGTGGCCGCCGTGCAGGAAGCGGCGGCGCGCGGCTTAAGTTATGGCGCTTGCCACGCCGCCGAAGTGGAGCTGGCCGAACTGGTGCTCGCCGCGTTCCCCGGCTATGACCGTGTGCGTATGGTCAGCTCGGGGACGGAAGCGGTGATGACCGCGCTGCGCCTCGCCCGCGGCGCGACGGGGCGCGAGTTGGTGGTGAAGTTCGCAGGCGGATACCACGGACATTACGACGGGATGCTCGTTAAAGCCGGTTCGGGATTAGCCACCCATGGCACGGCCAGTTCGGCGGGCGTGCCGGCAGCCGTCGCCGCCACCACGCTGGTCGCGCCGCTGGATAACGAGGCAGAGGTGCAGCGCTTGTTCACGGAGCATGGCGGCAACATCGCGGCGGTCATCATCGAACCGCTACCGGCGAATAATGGGCTGCTCGTGCAACGCCCCGAATACTTGAAATTCCTGCGCGAGATTACCAAGCAGCACGGCGCGCTGCTGATCTTCGATGAAGTGATCTCCGGGTTGCGGCTGCACTTCGGCGGCTATGGCCAGTTACTGGGCATCCAGCCCGACTTAATCACCCTAGGCAAAATCATCGGCGGCGGCATGCCGCTCGGCGCGGTAGTCGGCCCGGCGGCGCAGCTGGACCTGCTCTCACCTGTAGGCAGCGTGTACCAAGCCGGCACGCTCAGCGGCAATCCAGTCTCGCTGGCGGCGGGCCTGGCCACACTAAAAATACTTCAGCAGCCCGGCGTCTACGCCACGCTCGATGAACTGGGCCAGGCATTCATGGATGCGCTGGAGGGGAGCGGCGTCGATTCGGCGCGCGCCATCCGGGCGGGTTCGATCGTCTGGCCTTACTGCGCTAGCGGCGAATTCCCCCGGTCAGCGGCGGCGATCTCCACGGTGGCGATGGAACGGTTCACTCGGCTGTATCATCCGCTGCTGCAGCGCGGATACTATCTGCCGCCATCCTCCTACGAGGTGCTTTTCATCAGTGCGGCGCACTCCATTGCGGAAGTCACCGGCTTAGCCCAGGCCTTGGCGGCTGAGCTCAAATTGCAGGAGGCGCAGGCGTCGTGAACCAGCTTCCGCTTAGCCGGTTCAAGCTGCTGCTGGACTTCCTCGCAGCCCATGGTTACCACTTGCTGTTCACGCTAACTCTGGTGGCCTTGGCGGCGCTGATTGCCTGGTGGTCCGTCTTCATCCGCGGAGCGATTAATCTCCAGCACCAACACAGCTACGAGCTGCTCCAGCAGCGGGCGCAGATTGCCGCGCTCACGCTGGGCACGGACGGCGGACTGCCCAGCGTTGGCTCGGTGCCGGGTGATGACCAGCTCGAGATTGTGCGGAGCGACGGTTCGACGCGTCCGGTGGCCGTCCCGGTCAAGGCCTGGCCAGGCTATTGCGTCTCGGCGCGGGTGGAAGACATCGCGGAAATCGAGCGCCACTTCACCAGGCAGCTGCACATGATCCTCGGCGAAAGCACGTTTATGGTGCTGATCATCATTGTCAGCAGCTTTATGCTGTACCGTCTGATCTATGTCGAACGCCGCGCCACCAAGCAACTGCACGAATTTTGGAGCAGGCTGACCCACGAGCTGAAAACACCGCTGACCGGAATCAAAGCTTTCTTGCAGACTTTGCAGAAACGCGACTTCACCCGCGAAGAACTTGCTCCGCTCGTGGGGATGGCGTTGCGCGAAGTGGAGCGCCAAGAAATGCTGGCGGGCAACCTGCTGGTGGGCCAACGGGTGGAGCGCGAGGGTTTCGGGGTGAAACTGCTTGAGTTCAACCTACCGCACAACGTCAGCGCATTTTTTGCTGAACACGGCATCTTGTTTCCCGCTGGAGCGTTTGAACTCAAGGTGGAGTGTCCACTTCAGCGCACGGTGCTGGGCGATCCCGATGCGTTGTGGGTAATCCTTGAAAACCTGGTCGACAACGCGCTCAAGTACGGTGGTGATCAGCCTCAGCTTGCTGTAGTGGTGGTGGACGAAGGCGCTCAGACTGCGGTGCGTTTGAGCGACCGCGGCGCAGGCTTCGACCCGCGCAACGCCGGGCGCATTTTCGAGGCGTATCACCGGCTGATGCACGAACTGCCCGCAGGCCGCCACGGCACGGGCATGGGGCTTTATCTGTCGCGGCGGCTGGCGCGTAAAATGGGCGGGGATCTCGTGGCAGACAGCGCAGGGCCAGGGCAGGGCGCGACATTCACGATCTTGCTGAACCGGGCAGGTGGCGCATGAGCAAACGTGTTGTGTTGGTGGAGGATGAAGAGCTGATCCGCACGATGGTGCAGCTGAACCTGGAGCAGGAAGGATTCGCGGTGACGGCGCTGACCAGCGCCGAGCAGATGCTGGAGCTGGTGCGGCGCGGGGGAGTCTGTTGCGATGTGATCCTGCTCGACATCATGTTGCCGGGCATACACGGCGACGCCGCCTTGGCGGAGCTGCGCAGAGCGGGCTGCAAGGTGCCGGTGCTGATGCTGACTGCCAAGCAGGAGGTCAGCGCGCGCGTTCAAGCGCTCAACGCCGGCGCTGACGATTACTTGCCTAAGCCGTTTGACGTCGAAGAATTGATCGCCAGAGTGAATGCCTTGCTGCGCCGGTTTCCCGGCCAGCGGGAACAAAAGGAAGAAGCGTGATGCCATTTCCCACGATCCGCCCGCGCCGGCTGCGCGAGAATCCTGTTGTGCGCGACTTAGTGCGTGAGACCCAGGTGAACATTGATGATCTGATTATGCCGCTGTTCGTGGTGGAGGGCCTTGCTGCGCGCGAGCCGATTTCGTCAATGCCCGGCCAGTGGCGTTACCCTGTGGAGGAAATCGCCGCTGTCTGCCGCGAGCTAGCCAGCCTGGGCCTGCGCGGCGTCATCTTGTTCGGCGTGCCGCGCCGCAAGGACGAAACCGGTTCTGAGGCATGGAACCCGGCGGGCATCGTGCAGCAGGCCGTGCGCGCGGCAAAGGCCGCCTGCCCGCAGCTGTTGGTGGTCACGGATGTCTGCCTGTGCGAGTACACCAGCCACGGCCACTGCGGCATCGTGCGCGATGGGCGGATGCTTAACGATCCCACGCTCGAACTGCTGGCGCAAACGGCGCTTGCGCATGCCGCAGCGGGAGCGGATATGGTGGCGCCCTCCGACATGACTGACGGGCGGGTGGGGGCGATCCGGCGCACGCTGGACGAAGCGGGATATAGCCACCTGCCGCTGATGAGCTACGCCGTTAAGTACGCCAGCGCTTATTACGGCCCGTTCCGTGACGCGGCGGAGAGCGCACCGCAGTTCGGCGACCGGCGCGGCTACCAGATGGACTTCGCCAACCGCCGCGACGCCATGCGCGAGGTGGAGCTGGATCTGGCGGAAGGCGCGGACATCGTGATGGTTAAACCCGCGCTGGCGTACTTGGATATCCTGCGCGACGTGCGGGATGCCTGCCACGTGCCGGTGGCGGCGTACAACGTCAGCGGGGAGTATTCGTTGGTAAAGGCCGCGGCTGCCCAAGGTTGGGTGGATGAACGTGCGATTGTGCTGGAGACGCTGACGGCGATCAAACGCGCCGGAGCGGACATCATCTTGACCTACCACGCCGCGGACGCCGCCCGCTGGCTAACCCGGTAGTTCGCCGATCGCTCTTGCTTTAGTCACTTTCCCAGCAGCACCGGAGATCGACGTGCAGGCCGAAGTGGTGGGCGTCGATTCGCACCCAGAAGTTATCCGCGGGATTCAAGACCGCCAAGAAAGAATCCCGGTCCCTGCAACGTTTAGCCGCAGGAACCGGGCGCTTCTTAGCTAACTTTCCGTTGGGCGAACCGTGCGTTGGAGTTCGCCTCCAGCGCGCAGGCTGGCGACTCGCAGACGGTCTAGCACAGATCGAAACGATCGAGATTCATCACTTTATTCCAGGCGGCGATAAAATCAACTACCAGCTTCCGCTCTGCGCCGGTGGAGGCGTAGACTTCGGCGATCGCGCGCAACTGCGAGTTCGAACCGAAGATCAGATCTACTCTGGTGCCGGTCCATTTGACTTCACCGGTCTTGCGGTCGCGACCTTCAAAGACGTTGGTGTCGGCCGTCGCCTTCCACTCAATGCCCATATCGAGCAGGTTCACAAAGAAGTCATTGCTGAGCGTGCCGCTGCGTTTGGTGAAAACGCCATGCTTCGCGCCGCCGTGGTTCGCCCCCAGCATGCGCAGCCCGCCGACCAGCACGGTCATCTCCGGCGCGGTCAGGGTCAGCAGCTGAGCCCTGTCCACCAGCAGAACTTCAGCTGCTACGCTGAACTTTGCCTTAAGGTAATTGCGGAAGCCATCGGCGACAGGCTCCAGCGGGGCGAACCCCTCAACATCTGTCTGCTCCGCTGCTGCATCCATCCGCCCTGGTGCGAACGGTACGTTCGCCGCAACTCCAGCGTTCTTGGCGGCCTGTTCCACCGCCGCGCATCCGCCCAGCACGATCAGGTCGGCCAGCGACACCTTTTTCCCTCCGGTCTGCGCTGCGTTGAATTCTTGGTGGATGGCTTCCAACACCTTGAGCACCTTGGCGAGCTGCGCCGGTTGGTTCACGTCCCAATTACTCTGCGGAGCCAAGCGGATCCGCGCGCCGTTAGCGCCGCCGCGCTTATCGCCGCCGCGGAAGGTAGACGCTGAAGCCCAGGCGGTGGAGACCAGCTCGGCGATGGATAAGCCGGAGGCCAGTAGCTTGGCCTTTAGCGCGGCGATGTCTGCCGCGTCAATCAGCTTGTGATCGACAGCCGG
>CAYXMN010000028.1:8541-11669 GCA_964465955.1 uncultured Planctomycetales bacterium | reverse complement strand
TCGCGGTGGGTCAGCTTGAACCAGGCCCGGGCAAACGCGTCCGCGAACTCTTCAGGGTGCTCCATGAAGCGGCGCGAGATCTTCTCATATGCCGGGTCGAAACGAAGCGACAGGTCGGTCGTCAGCATGTTCGGCGCAATTCGTTTATCTGGATCATGTGCATGGGGGACAGTACCTGCGCCTGCACCGTGCTTCGGTTTCCATTGCTGCACGCCGGCCGGGCTCTTCGTCAGTTCCCATTCGTAACCGAACAGGTTCCAGAAAAAGTTGTTGCTCCACTTTGTCGGGGTTGAGGTCCAGGTCACCTCCGGCCCGCCGGAGATGGTGTCGCCGCCCTTTCCCGAACCATAGCTGCTGATCCACCCTAAGCCTTGGGCTTCGATCGGCGCTGCCTCCGGATCGGGGCCGACCAAGGCCGCATCCCCGGCGCCGTGGGTTTTGCCGAAGGTGTGGCCGCCCGCAATCAGCGCCACGGTTTCCTCATCGTTCATCGCCATGCGGGCGAAGGTTTCGCGAATGTCCTTTGCCGCGGCGATTGGATCAGGATTACCATTTGGACCTTCAGGATTAACATAGATCAGGCCCATTTGCACCGCGGCCAGCGGGTTTTCAAGCTCGCGTTCGCCGCTGTAGCGCTTATCCGCCAGCCACTCGCTCTCCTTGCCCCAGTACACGTCTTCATCCGGCTCCCACACATCGGCGCGGCCGCCGGCGAAGCCGAAGGTTTTAAATCCCATCGACTCCAATGCCACGTTACCAGCGAGAACCATTAAATCGGCCCAGGAAATACTGTCACCGTATTTCTGCTTGATCGGCCAAAGCAAGCGGCGCGCTTTGTCGAGGTTCGCGTTATCCGGCCAGGAGTTGAGCGGGGCGAAGCGTTGCTGGCCGCGGCCAGCGCCGCCGCGGCCATCGCCGACACGGTAGGTGCCGGCGCTGTGCCACGCCATGCGGATGAAAAATGGGCCGTAATGGCCAAAGTCCGCAGGCCACCAGCCTTGCGAGTCGGTCATCAAAGCAGTGAGATCCTTCTTCAACGCGGCGTAATCGAGCTTTTGGAACTCCTCGGCGTAATTGAAGCCTTCTCCCAGCGGATTGGATTTTGCTGAATGTTGATGGAGGATATCGAGCCGCAATTGGTTCGGCCACCAATCCTTGATCGTCCTACCGCCACCGGCGGCGTGTTCGTGTGTCCCGTGATTCAACGGGCATTTCCCTTCGTCACTCATGCTGGCTTCTCCCTTCTTCTTAAGTATGTCTGAGCTGCTTAGCTCGTTGTGCCTGTCGGTACTTTACTCAAACATTCGCTGCAAATGCCGCGCACTTCCACTTGTGTATTGTTCACGCTGCCAAACTCCGACACCGATGCAGGGATCTGCAAGGCGTTCAGTTCGACGCTTTCGAAGTCGCGCGTAAGTCCGCACCTGATACAGATGTAATGGTGGTGGGGCATCAGATTGGCGTCAAACCGGACGCTTTCACGCTTTGGCCCGAGGGTCGAGACAAGGCCAAGGTCGTTGAGCAGCCACAAGGTTCGGTAGACCGTGTCGTGTGAAAGCATGGGCATCTGGCCTTGCAGCGATTTAAACACGGTTTCCGCACTGGGATGATCCGAGCTGGCGGCAACCACCCGGAAGATCTCGAGGCGCTGGTGCGTGAGTTTTATGCCAGCCTGCCTGGCGGCATCCTTGAAATGCTTGATCCTGCGCTCGACTTCCTGACGATCTATTTCCACAAAGATTCCTAATTGCGTATAACACGCGGATAGGAATCTACCAGAATCTAGTCCGATTGTCAAACGGGCGGCTGCCGTTGCGAAAAGTCCGACGGCGTGATCGCTTCAGAGAAAGTACGCGGGTGCCTCATGGCATCCTCAGCTGGGAAAGCCCCATGGCAAGACCGAACAACGCTTGCGGATTTGCGACTGGTTGAGGCACATGCTTTTCAACAGATGCTCCCGCCGGCCGGCTCCATTCATTTAATCCGCATGGTATGATCGACTAAGTGCGATTGGTTCTCATGTTACCGGTGTGGGCGACATGCTTAGCGCTGGCACTCACTGCAATGTGGCCAGCGCTTCAGCGCGCATGCCTGAGTAACGATGGCCTGCTCCACACCGGCAGCGGCTGCGCTTGCCAGGAATGCGAACAACCCAACCTGCCGTTAACCAGCCTGAGCGATTGTTGCAGCGGTTGCGACGCTGATACAGGCTTAGCTCCGAAGTGTTGTATGTGTTTCGAAATCGAGCAGCGGGCGCAACTTCTGCCTAGGCGGGTTCGCGTGCACCTGGCGCTGGTTGGGCTGCCGGTGATCGCGACCTGGCTATTCGAACTGCCCGCTCCAACCAATTGGAGCCCGCAGGTGACGCTGGTTGACCGGTCGTATTTCGGGGTGTCTCCGCCGCTCGTATTGCGACTTTAAACAGCTTCCGCAAACACTCTGACCCGATTCGAGAGTGCGCATCTACGCACCTGGTGATTGCGGAGGCAACATGTCGAACCTGGACGATCTCAAAATCGATTCCCCCGTGCCTAAGCCGATGCGGCGGACGAGCCTGCCGTGGGTGCCGGTCGCGGTCGCGATCTTCGCCTTAACGGCCTTGGCTTGGATTCAGCGCGAGCGAATTGCGGATTGGTTGGAAACGCCTGGCCCTAAGTCTGCAACCGGGGAGGCCGGTTCAGCCATGGCAGCGGCTGATGTTACCAGCGCTGTTGCCCTGGCCTCAGGGCCGGCCGGCAGCATCAGTGCGGCCGGTTACCTTGAAGTCATCCCGCCCGGCCCGGTAATTGTTTCGACACTTGTCGCCGGCCGCGTCAGCACAGTGCTGGCCAGTCCTGGAGCGCTAGTCGAGAAAGGGCAGGTGCTGGTACAGCTCGACACCACTGCGCTTTTACAGCAGCACAGCATCATCACGCGGCAGGTAGAACTGGCGCAAACCCGGTTGCAGAGGTTGGAAGCGGGTTCGCGCAGTGAAGAGGTTGCCCAGGCCAAGGCTCTAGTTGCCAGGGCGCAGGCGGCTGCCGACCTTGCCGTGTTGCAGCGCACCCGCAGCGAAGAGTTGTTCAGCAAGGGTGTAATTGCCCGGGCGGAGTATGACGCCGCCGCCAGCGCTGCGCTGCAGGCCAGCG
>CAYXMN010000028.1:0-8531 GCA_964465955.1 uncultured Planctomycetales bacterium | reverse complement strand
TGGAAACGGGTACCCGTGTCGAGGATTTGGCGATCGCGGAGGCGGAGGTGCGTGTGATCAAGGCTGAGCAACAACAACTGGCTTGGGAGATCAGCCAATGCACATTGCGCGCACCGTGCGCCGGAGTAGTGCTGGAGCAATACATCCAGCCTGGCGACTGGCTGGCACCCGGCACGGACAACTCGCGTTCCGGAGCGGCCCTGAGCCTGTTCGATCCGGCGCAGATTCAGGCCTGGGTCGACATCAATCAGCGCGACAGCGCTTCAATCGGTATAGGCCAGCGCGTGGAACTGACGACCGATGCGTATGCGCAACGCAAGGTAGCCGGCAGCGTCAGGAGCATCATGCCGGCAGCGAACCTGCAAAAGAACACAGTCCAGGTCAAGATTGCGATCGTTGATCCGCCTCCAGACTTCCGCCCGGAGTTGAGCGTGAAGGTCACCTTCTTACCGCAGGATCAACCGGCGATTGCGGACGAAGCGCAAGTACAATCTCGCCCAGGAACAACGGAGGACTAACATGCCCACCCAGGCCACCAGGCAACCTGTCCACGCTTTGATCAACGCCAGCTCAGCTCCCATCGTAGCCAGTCTGCGGCATGTCACCAAGACGTATCGCAAAGGCGCGGACGAGGTGACTCCGTTACATCAACTAAGTCTCGACATTCACGCCGGACAGTTCATCGCATTGATGGGTCCGTCGGGCAGCGGCAAGTCGACCCTGCTTAACTTGATCGCCGGCATCGACAAGCCGACGCACGGGCGCGTGGTTGTCTTCGGCGAGGACATCACAGACTGGCGTGAAGACGATCTCGCGCTATGGCGCACGCGCGCCATTGGTTATGTGTTCCAGCAGTTCAACCTGATGCCGGTACTCACCGCGTACGAGAATGTTGAACTGCCGCTGTTACTGCTGCCGCTGCCGGCGGCCAAACGGCGCAAGCTGGTGGAGACTGCGCTGGAAATTGTCGGGCTGAGCGATCGCGCGAAGCATTTTCCGCGCCAGCTCTCCGGCGGCCAGGAACAACGGGTCGCGATCGCGCGGGCCTTGGCCTGCGATCCGCAAGTGATTCTCGCGGATGAACCCACCGGCAATCTGGATCGAGCCAGCGCAGAGCGCGTGATGGATTTATTCGAGCAGATGAACCAGCGTTATGCCAAGACAATCGTGATGGTCACGCATGACCCGCAAACCGCTAAACATGCTGGATTGGTGCTCCATCTGGACAAAGGCAATTTACTCGAAGCCGGGGAGGGCGAGCCGTGCACTTAGTACGCTTAGCGCTTCGCAACCTCTGGCGCTCACGCACCCGGACCTTGCTGACGTTCGCGGGCATCTCCGTGTCGATCTTGATTTTTGCAGCGCTAGCCGGGCTGGATAGCGGGCTGAACCATATGTTGCAGGCGAGCAGCGGGGAAAACACACTGATTGTGTTTGAACGCTACAAAGCCTGCCCGCCGTATAGCAACTTGCCTGTGCACTACCGCGAGAGCATTGAGGAGTTACCTGGCATCAAGCGCGTAATGCCGGTCAGGTTCCTGCTAAGCAACTGCGGAACCACGACTGACCTGGTCGCCATCCATGGCGTCGAACCGGAGTTACTGCGTGAGATGCGCGATCTCGAAGTGGTTAACGGCAGCTACGAAGATTTCAAGGATGAGAAAGGCGCGGCACTCGTGGGAAGCGGAGCAGCGGTCAAATACGGCTGGCAGGTGGGACAGCAGGTCAGCCTGCCGCAACTGCGCGGTATCGGTTTCACTATCCGCGGCATATATCGCGCACCGGGGGATTCGCTGGAGCAGGTCGTGCTCGTTGATCGAGAATACTTGGAACAAAGCATTAATGAAGTTGGCCGCGCAACCCTGTTCCTGGTACAGGTGGATGATCCGGAGCGGCTCGATTCCGTGGCGGCGACGATCGATCAGACCTTTGCCAATCATGAGCGTCCGACGAAAAGCGGCCCGGAGAAAAGCTTTATAGCCGGGCAAATCCAGTCGTTTACCGAGCTGGTGCATTTTGCCCAGCTTATCGCCTGGCTCGCACTGGTGCTGCTGCTGGTGGGGGTGGCGAACAGCGTGTCGATGAGCATCGCCGACCGCCTGCGCGAGATCGCGCTGCTTAAGCTGGTGGGCTTCACCAGCCCGCAAATCAGCAACCTCGTGCTGCTGGAGTTCGGACTGCTAGGGCTCGGCGCGTCGCTGGGCGGAGTCGGTACGGTGCTGGCGCTGCTGTCGGTCAAGCACCTGGCGATCAGTATCGAAGGATTTTCGATCAAGCCGACCTTGCCCCCAGATATGAGTGTGATCGTCGTGTTGACCGGGGTGATGCTCAGCCTGCTGGGCACTTGGCTTGCGGTGCGGTCCGCCGCGCGGCGGCCGATCCTGCTTGGCCTGAAGGGGGTGGACTAGTGTTGCGCCTGCCATTGAAGTACAACCTGCGCTCTTTGACCCAGCGGCCGCAGCGCAGCCTGTTGACCTTGCTGGGAGTATGCTTGTCGGTCTTCCTCGCCGTGATGATGCTCGCGCTGACCCGCGGCTTGGCCGCAGCGCTAGTGGCAACCGGTGAACCGCTGAATGTGCTGGTGCTGAGTAAAGGGGCGGAGTCGGTGGAGTTTAGCGCGCTTGATCCCGCAGCGCTCAACGTGTTGCAGGCAAGCGCGTTGCTGCGCCAGCAGGACGGCCAGCCGTTAGCCAGCCCGGAAGTCAACATCAATTCACTAGTCAGTGTGCCGGCGATTCCCGGACATGCCGCACCGGTATTGATTCGCGGTGTGCGCCCGCAGGTCGCGCTGGCTGTGCATGCCCAAGTCTCCGTGGTCGAAGGCCGCCTCCCAGACCGCGGTTACGAGCTAGCCGTCGGACCGTTAGTGGCGACACGGTTAGGCGTGCGTGACAGTGATTTAGCTCTCGGCGGCAACCTTGATTTTGAAGGCACGAGCTGGACGATTGTGGGCAAGCTCGGCGCGCCGGGCACGGCCTTTGAGAGTGAAATCTGGACGCAGGCGGACGACCTCTTGGTGGCGAGCAAGCGGGATGATTTAAGCGCAATTGTGCTTGCCGCGGCTGATATGCAGGCGCGAGATGAGCTGCTAATCGAATTGCAGACGCGCACTGATGTACGGACAACCCCAGCAATCGAAAGCGAATACTACGCCGCGACGGCCAACCAAGCCAAGCCGGTGCAGTTTGTGGCGTTGCTGATGACGGTGCTGCTGATTTGCGGCGGACTGATGAGCGGGATGAATACCATGTTCAACAGCGTGATGGGGCGGGTGCGCGAGATGGCGGTGCTGCTCGTCCTAGGTTATCGCCGCAGCGCTGTGCTGGCGAGCTTCGTGCTGGAGAGTGTGGTACTCAGCCTCGCCGGCGGGATGCTGGGTTGCCTAGGCGGGCTAGGTTTAAGCGGCGTGCCGATGAAATTCTCGATGGGCGCTTTCCGGTTTGTGGTCGATGAGAAAGTGCTTGCCGCCGGACTGGCGATGGCGGTGGTCATCGGCGTGTTTGGCGCGGGCTTGCCTGTGCTACGGGTGGCGCGGCTGAAAACCGTTGACGGATTGAAGGCTCAAGCGTAGTGGGACAGTTGGGGATGAGCGAATTCACTACTTGTATGGAGAAAGCGATGAGGATTACTGGATTAGTCATGGCGATGTTGACCGTCTGTGCGGCGCTGTTTGCTGTTGGGTGCAATCAAGCAGAGGATGCGAGAACAACCGCATCTGCCGGAGAAGGCGGCATGGCGGTAACATCGGGTGAAGCGGCAGCCAGCCAGCCCGCGGCGACGTCTGAGGCTGCAGCCGAGGCGGGCGAGCAGGAAGCACTTGCAGGCACGCAACTCACTTTGGCAAGCGGCGAGCAGGTTGAAATCATCAGTGTCGCGGCATTTGATCAGGCGCAGAACTCGCTGTCAGGCCGGGTGGCCATTGAGGGCCGGGTGGCAGAGGCGTTTCCAGACCGTGGAGCGGTAGTGTTGGTTGATGTGGACAACATGGCCGGTTGTTCCGATGGTTGCTGCCCGCAGGCGCAAGTTCCAGTCAAAGTGAACCTCGCCGACTACGCCGGTGCGTTGCCGGCGGCAGGCCAGCAGGTCGTAGTCGTAGGGGAGATTGTTAGGACTGATCTGGGATTCAACTTACAGGTTGCGCAAATCCGCCATGGGAGCGATGTAGTGCTCGAGCTAAAAGGTGAACAGGCCTAAAGCCAATCTAGGTTAAGCCGCCGGACCCAACCGGAAATCATTAGGCCTTGATTTTGCCAGGCCGCGTCGTCGTCGCTCGAGGCCGTGCAAGCCTTGCGGCTCGATGATTTATGAGTAACCAGTCTAATAAGTCTGCGCCGAACACGGCATATCTAAGCGATTTACTGGAGCAACTCAGCGGGTGACAACTGGGCTATACTAGCCCGGTTATGCCGCAGCCGTCCACGCCACAGTCACCGAAGCGCCGCCAAACCAAGCGGCGCACGGCTGATCTAAGCCTGATCAGCAGCAAAGCGTTTTTGGAAGCAATTCTCAATACTTGGAGCGCGCTGATACTCATTCTCGATGTGTCCGGCCGCATTCTAGTCTTTAACCGCACCGCTGAACGTGTGACCGGATATAGTGCGGCGGACGCCACCGGCAAGTACTTATGGGAGTTATCCGATGAGCCGGATCAGGCTGAGCAGGTCAAGCAGTTTTTCCACACGTTGCTGTCTGGCACCTCTCCCGCAACCCACGATCGCATTTGGCGTACAGCCTCTGGTGATGCGCGCTTGATTCGCTGGAGCCTGACTGATACCGGTTCAAGCGAGGCAGGTTTCCTGGTCGCGATGGGATTTGATATCACGGAAATGCGGCATGCTCAAGAGCAGGTCGAACTGCATGCGCACCAACTTGGCGAGCGGGTCAAGGAGTTGGCTTGCCTGTACGGTATAACCCGGCTGAGTGATAAACCAGGCTTGAGTCTGCATGATTTCTTGCGGGGAGTGGTTAAGCTAATTCCGCCGGCCTGGCAATTTCCTGAGTTCGCCTGCGCCGAAATCCGCATTGAGGATCAATATTACCGCAGCGATAACTTTAACGACTTGATGGTGTGCCAAAGCTGCCTGGTCAGCAACGACGGCGAAGAACTGGGCAGCGTGCGCGTGTGTTACCGCCCCGGATTCCCCGGCCAGATCGAGCAGCCTTTCTTGGTTGAAGAAGCGCACCTGCTGGAGAATGTCGCGGAAACGATCAAGCGCGTAGTGCTGAACTATCGCGCCCGCGCCCGCATTGGCGAGTATCAGTCGCGGTTGCGTTCGCTGGCTTCCGAGCTGGCGCTGACCGGCGAGCGTGAGCGCCGCCGTATCGCGCAGGAGCTGCATAATGAGATCGGCCACAGCCTTGCCTTGCTCAAATTCAAGCTGGGCGAACAGCGCGGGTTGCTGCCGGATGCCGTGCTCGAACAACTGCTGAGCGTGCTCGAAACCACCATTCAAGCTACCCGCACGCTGACCTTCGAGTTGAGCCCGCCGGTATTGCATGAACTTGGATTAGGTGCAGCGCTGGAATGGCTGGCGCATCAGTTGGAGGCGAACTACGGCATCGCCTGCCGCTTCCAGGATGACTGCCAACCCAAACCGCTCAGTGACGACCTGCGCGTCGAGTTATTTCAAGCGGTGCGCGAGCTGCTGACCAACACCGGCAAGCATTCGCGCGCGGCGAGTGCCAGCCTGCGCGCCTGGGTTGACGAGGGAGAACTGGTCATCGAAGTCTCCGACGACGGCGCGGGGTTTGATCCCGAGAACCAGCGGCGTGAGGCTGCCGGTCTGGGTTGGGGGCTGTTTGGCATCCGCGAACGCTTGGCCCACCTTGGCGCGCGGATGGAACTCGACACCGCACCAGGCCGGGGCACTCGAGTCGTGCTCACCGCGCCGCTGGGTGACGCGCCGCCCACAGCGGCAAGCTCAGCGCTGGCAGGCCAGCCCAGTGCTACCTTCGCACCGGCGCGCACGATTCGGATCCTGCTGGCGGATGATCAGCAGCTCACCAGGGCTGGGCTGCGCAGCTTGCTGGAACGTGAACCGGACCTACAGGTGGTCGCTGAGGCTGGCGATGGCAAGCAAGCAGTGGAATTGGTACGAGAGCAGCAACCGGATGTTGTGGTGATGGACGTGGCGATGCCGGAGCTTAATGGGATTGAGGCTACCCGCCGTATCATCGCGGCCTCGCCTGAGGTCAAGGTAATCGGCCTGTCGATGCACTCCGACGGGCAGTATGTGCTTGAAATGCTGCGCGCGGGGGCGACGGGCTACCTACTGAAGGACTGCGCGCAGGAGGATTTAGCCCAGGCTGTGCGCATCGTTCAAGCGAACCTGACCTTTTTGTCGCCGGGATTGGCCGGCGCGGTGGTTCACGATTTCGTTGAACCTTCCGTGGAACTCCCGGCTGCAGGCGCGCCGGAGCTGACGCCGCGAGAAATTGAGGTGCTAACATTACTGGCCCAAGGGCAGGCGACCAAAGAGATCGCGTACAGCCTCGGTGTCAGTATCAAGACGGTGGAAACTCACCGGCAACACATTATGGAGAAGCTGGGCGAAACCTCGGTGGCGGCTTTAACGCGCTTCGCGATCCAGCGCGGATTGGTACGGCTGAATCTCTAACGATCGTGTCAATCAGGGTATCCCTGATCTCTGCATCGGGCCTGGCCTGACAGGGATAATCCAATTGTATTGAGATACTAGGCGTGCATAATAAGCACTGAAACCATTTGCGACACCTCTAATTGAGAAATGCGCAAGCGAACCGTAATCTTCAGCGGTGGTTTCAAAACTCACTCACGAGGTGCGATATGTCCGCGCTCAAGCCTGTCCCGGCCACTCCGGCCGCCCCGGCTTTTGTGTTCGACGCCAACACCCCGCGCTGCAAGGAACTCGGCATCTGCGTGACTTGCAACCATCTACCCACTTGCTTGTTTCGGCGTGCCGCGCGGTATCCTATTGCGTTTTGCGAGGAGTTTGACGCATCCGGTAGCGCCGCGCCCATTCCCGCAGTCAGTGCCGCACCGCGCCGTGAGTTTAACTTTGGCGTGGGCCAGGTGCTCAGTCTTTGTGCCGATTGCACCGGAAGAACTGGCTGCCTGCACCGCAAACCCGGCGTGGCGGTTTGGAACTGCGAAGACTACCGCTAACTTTAATTACCAGCACATCCAAGGAGCATCACATGGCCAGTACTAAGGAATCCAGCAAATCCGCTGCGACCAGAAATCGCGCTGGCCCACCTGTGGGCAAAGCCGGCAGCCCCGCCGCCGCCGGGCACACTCAGCCACCCGCCAGGGAACTTGGCATTTGCCAAACCTACAACCACCAACCCCGCTGCCAATTCGTCAGGGCTGCGCGGTAACCGATCACGTTCTGCTACGAATTCGTCAACTAGGAACGGCGCGTCAGCCGTAGCAGCCAGGGCACCGCTGTAATAGTGGTGTTCTCGAGACGCGTGGTATATAAATTCAGCGTCGCATCTAAGGAGCAACATATGTCACTCAATCCGAAAGAGTTCATGGAACACGTCACCGCGCGCAACCCGCACGAACCGGAGTTTCTCCAGGCCGTCCGCGAAGTCGCCGAGACCATCATTCCGATCCTCGACCGCCATCCAGTGTTCGTGTCCGAGGAGATCATGTACCGCATCGTTGAGCCTGAGCGCGTGATCATCTTCCGCGTGCCATGGATCGATGACACTGGCCACATCCGCATCAACCGCGGTTTCCGCATTCAGATGAACAGCGCAATCGGCCCGTACAAGGGTGGTATTCGTCTGGCCCCCAACGTCAACCTCAGCGTGCTGAAGTTCCTCGCCTTCGAACAGGTGTTCAAGAATGCCTTGACCACGCTGCCGATGGGCGGCGGCAAAGGCGGCAGCGACTTTGACCCGATGGGCAAGTCCGACCGTGAAGTGCTAAGCTTCTGCCAGAGCTTCATGACCGAGCTGTTCCGCCACATCGGTTCCGATACCGACATTCCGGCAGGCGATATCGGCGTGGGTAGACGCGAGATCGGTTATCTATTCGGCCAGTATAAGCGTATCCGCAACACCTTTGAGGGTGTACTAACCGGCAAGGGCGCGGAGTGGGGCGGCAGCCTGGTCCGTCCAGAGGCGACTGGTTATGGCGTCATCTATTTCGCCAGCGAGATGTTGAAGACGATCAACGAAGGCGTGAAGGGCAAGACCTGCCTCGTCTCCGGCGCTGGCAACGTCGGGCTGCACGCCGTCGAGAAGATCAACCAGCTTGGCGGCAAGGTTATCGCGCTGTGTGATATCAAAGGCGCGATCTACGACAAGAATGGCATCGATGCTGAGAAGCTAGCCTGGATCAAGCAACTCGTCTTTGTGCGCCGCGGATTCCTCGAAGAATACCCGGCCAAGTTCGGCGGCGAGTATTACCCAGGCAAGAAGGTCTGGCACGTTCCCGGCGCGGAAATGGCCTTCCCCTGCGCGACTCAGAACGAGCTCAATCTCGAGAGTGCTAAGCAACTCGTCTCAAATGGTGTGCGCCTCGTCTGCGAAGGCGCTAACAT
>CAYXMN010000027.1:11734-21183 GCA_964465955.1 uncultured Planctomycetales bacterium | reverse complement strand
GGGAACACCTCCAGCCTCAGCGCCAACAACGATGTATTCGTGATGCGGCTGAACGGCAGCGGCGGCATCGAATGGCAGGTAGCCGTCGACCACGGTGACGACGATTACCTAACGGATCTCGAAGCAAAATGGGTGTTGTTCGACACCACCGGGCTGGTCGGCTTATTCGAGTATCAAACCGGCGCCGAGACAAACTTGTGCAAAGTCGAGTTTGACCTGGCGGGCAACTTGACCAGCGCCAAAGACTTCGGACTATCGGCGGAAACCAAGCTGGACGGCCAGATCATCCGCGCTTCACCGTTGTTCGGCACCGGCGCATACTACATCAGCGGCATCATCCACACCGGCGTGGGCGACCGCGTGTTCCTGGCCAAGACCGACCTGTCGCACTCCTGGCTCTACGGCACGATCGTCCTGCCGCCGGGCATCCCCCAAATCACGGATATGATTTCCTCCGGGGGGGAAATCTACGTCGCGGGCTTCGGTTCAACAACCGGCCCGGTCCCCGACGCGGTGCTGTACAGGTTCGACGCCGACAGCGGCGCATTCGATACCGCCTACACCTGGGGCTTGCAGGATAGCCAAAACCGCGCCTACGGGCTCTACACCTACCAGGGCGGGCTGCTGATCTCGGGATTCGGGCCGGATGTGAACGCTACTTGGGCCCAGCCGGCGTGCGGGTCAGGAGTGTTCGCCACCGCCTTCACCGACGCGATGCCAAATCTGCCGGTGCTGGCCTGGTCCATGTCGGATTACGACGGCACGGTGGACGACATCACGGCGGCAGGCGTGCTGGACACCGGAGGGGGCGTGGACGACTGCCTGCTGGTGCACAAGACGGGAATCTAGGAGCAAGCCGCGGCATGACCGCCGGCGCACCGGCGGCGCGGCGCGCGGCTAATGGATCAGGCCGCCCAAGCGCAGGGTGAGGTAGCAGCAGTAGGCTGTGATGAATGTGAGCAGGATGAATCCTCCGATGCAGCCCACGGCGAAGATCTCCTTGAAGTTCATCAGCTCGCTGGTCTTGCGCAACTGCTCGGTGGCGTCGTGCTTGCGCAGCAGGTACGCCGCCTGGCGCGGCACGCAGGCGAGCCAGATCAGCCAGCCCAGCACCAGGAAGTGCGGCAGGCTGAGCACCACGCGCAGGAGGTAAGGCAAGAGCGCCAGCATAGCTTGATTATCCGCGATGGCGTGAGGCAGCGGTGCATTACGGGTGATGTTGTAGAACTGTGGTAGCCCGGCCTTGAGGCCGGGGATTCAAACTACACCGCGCCTAAAGGCGCGGCCACCGCAGTTATGCTTGGTCGCGGCGGGTCTCCGATCCGCCGTATATACCGTGGACCGGGAACCCGCGGCTGCCGGTTCACAACTCACTTGCCCGTGGTCGCTTTGGGCTTGAGCTTCGCGAGCTTTCCTGCGCCGATGCCCTCCACTTCGAGCAAGCCGTCGACGGACGCGAACGGCCCGTGCTCCTTCCGGTAGGCCACGATGCGCGCCGCCAGCACCTCGCCGATGCCGGGCAGCGTGGCGAGCTGCTGCGCCGTCGCGGTGTTGATGTTCACCGGCCCGGCCGGCGCGGGCGCGGCGGCGGTCTTGGCGGCACTCGGCGCGGGCGGTGCGGTGGATGCCGGTTTCGCTTTAGCCGCCGGGGCATCCCGCGCCGCAGGCAGCGCATCCTGTGCCCTGGCCGCCAGCACCGGCGCGAGCTTCAGCCGCTCCACGTCTTCGGGCGCGCGGGCGGCGAGCTGCCACCAGCGCAGCACTAAAAATGCCGCGCACAGCCCCATCAATGACACCGCGAGCAAGGTGAGTAACCACCGGTGCATACTTCCGCCGCCGCTATTGTAGCGCTGGTTGCGCTGTTTGGGAAAGCGGGGGTAAGTGGAAATCTTCGTAGGGGCGGGGCTGTGTCCCCGCCCGTCTTCGGTAGCCGGGGCTTTAGTCCCGCTGGGATATGATCCCGGACCCAAGTCCGGGCTACCGGTGATCTGCCGGCGCTCCCAGGGACTTACCCCGCGTCCGCCGCAATCGCCGCCAGCACGCGCTCTTTCAGGCCCTCGGGCAGCGGCTCGTCGGGGTAGCCGTCCTTCAGCCGCGCGAGGATGTCCGCGATGATATCGCGCTCTCGGCGGCAATGGCCGCACTTGTCGAGGTGGTCTTTGATGCGCTTTAAGCGCACGGTGTCGCCTTCACCGTAGATGAAGCGGAAGATTTCGCGCTCGATTGCTTTACAGTCCATACTCCGTGCCGTCGTCTTCTATACCCAGCCAGCGGCGCAGTTTGTTTACCGCGTAGCGCATCCGCGACAGCACCGTGCTTAAGGGGCAGCCGCAAATCTCGGAGATCTCCTCAAAAGTGAGCTCCTGGTATACCTTCAATAATACGACGGTTTTCTGCTTTTCCGGCAGCATGTCGATCAATTCGCGCAAGTTGCGCGAAAACAGCGCGGCCTCCGTGGCCTCGGCGGGCGCCGCGCGTTCGTCCTCGATGAAGTCCGCGCGCTCGGAGTCGCCGTCCTCGTCGCCCAGCGGCGCGTTGAGGGAATAGGTCTGCCGCGTCGAGGTGCGCTTCCAGTGGCGCTTGACCTCGTTGAGCGCGATTTTGTAGATCCAGCTGGAGAACTTCTTCGTGACGTCGAAGTTCTTGGCGCTTTTATACACGCGCAGGAACACTTCTTGCACCAGGTCCTCGATGCTCTCGCGGTCGGCGACCTGTTTGCGGATGAAGTTGTAGATCTGCTTGTGGTAGCGGTCGAAGATGACGTTGAACGCGCCTTCCTCGCCGGCGGCCATCCGGCCGACCAAGTCCTCGTCGGAGTTGCGCGCCGGCAGGGCGGCGCTTCCCGCCGGTCCTTCCTCCACCGTTAAGTGCTCACGCTCCGTCATAACCCTTGCCTGAGATTCCATCTTAGTATACGACTGGCGCGGAGTGCAAATGTTCAAATCGCGTGAAGTTAATCTGCCGGCGCGGCCGGCGGCGGCGGCGCGTCGTGGGCCCCCGCCTTCGGTTTAATCAGCAGCGAGGCGACGACCGCCACCAGCAACACCCCGATGACGATCCCCAGCGAGGTTGAGATTGGCAGTTTGATGTGCCAGATCTCGATGATCATTTTCACGCCGATAAACGCCAGCACCACCGCCAGGCCGTAACTGAGCAGGTGGAAGCGTTGCAGCACCTGGGCCAGCACGAAGTACAAGGCGCGCAGGCCGAGAATGGCAAAGATGTTGCTGGTGTAAACCACCAGCGGATCCTTGCTGATGCCCAGCACCGCTGGGATAGAGTCGATGGCGAAGATCACATCGGTGAACTCGATGAAGACCAGCACCGCCAGCAACGGCGTGGCCAGCAGCTTGCCGCCGGTGCGCGTCAGGAAAAACTCGCGGTCGTAGTGCTCGCTCATCGGCACGAAGCGGCGGAAGGTTCTCAGCACCGGGTTGCGCTCGGGGTCGAACTTCCTGTTGCCGGACAACAGGATTTTCACCGCGCTGAAGATCAGCAGCGCGCCGAAGATGTAGAGCATCCAGTGGAACATGTTGATCAGCGCGATGCCCGCGAAGATCATGATCGCGCGCATGATCACCGCGCCGAGGATGCCCCAGAACAACACGCGGTGCTGGTAGGCCGGCGGCACTTGGAAATAACTGAAGATGAGGAGGAACACGAAGATGTTGTCGACGCTGAGCGAATACTCGACAATGTAGGCGGTGAGGTATTGCAGGGCTAGTTCATGCCCGTGCCAGAACCAGAGCAGCGTCATGAAGCCCAGCGCGAGGCCGGCCCAGGCTCCGACCCAGCCCAGCGCTTCCTTGAACCTTACTTCGTGCTGGCGGCGGTTGAGCACGCCAAGATCGATCGCGAGCACCGCTACCACGATCACTGCGAAAATGATCCAAAACCAAATATCGCTCATGGGGATTCCTTACCTCGAAGCGATGCGCAGGCACGCATCAGGCGCACCTGGCAGCGCACACCCGCGAATCACCAGCGCCGGGGCTAGCCGCGCTCCACGAACTCCGTCAGCACGCCGCCCACGCTTTTCGGGTGGACGAAGAACACGCGCCCGTCCGCGCCCACGCGCGGCGCTTCATCGAGCACGCTGAGCCCGGCAGCCTTGAGTTCCGCGAGCTTGTCTTCCAGCGGCTGAGGCGCGGCGTAGCACAGGTGGTGCAGGCCCGGCCCGCGTTTTTCAAGGAACTTGGCCAGGCCGCCCTCCGGGTTCGTGGGCTGGAGCAGCTCCACAATGGTGTTGCCGCGCAACATCGCCACGCGCACGCCTTCCGTGGGCACGTCATGGAACTCCACCGCCGCCGGGTCAAGGCCCAGCAGGCTGCAATAGCTCCGCACGCTCGCGTCGAGATCGGCGACAACGATGCCAATGTGATCCAGGTTGAACATGGCCCATATTGTACTGCGGAGAACGTCGCGCGCGTTGAATCGCGACTTTTTCGAGCCGGCATTGATGATTCACCTGTCGGGAAACTTCAATAATTTTTGGAGCTTCCCATATCAAGGCGCCGGCATACATTTACAACTGGCATGGCCGGCGCAGGAGGCGAACGCCTGCGCGGGCGGCGGCGGTAATGCGCCGGAGTACTCCATCCTGCCCGGTGCAGAGGCGGACGCGGAGGATGTGATCGGCTGAACCTGGATTTAACCCAGCCCTGTAACCGGATTGCGCAGTGTTAGCGGCCTAAGCGCAGGTAAGCCCAGCCAAGGTAGAACAGCAGGTGAAACAACGCCGCGGCGGCCAGCGCCATTAGTGCAATACCCAGCCAGCGCACGATGAGCGGCACAACGTATCCTTAACCTAGGTAAGCTTGCGCGTCGAATCAAGTTGTCGCGCTTGATGCCGATTATATCCCTAGCCGTATGCAAAGGGGCGCACTGTCATGGATTTGGCCACGATCATCGGCATCGTGCTGTGTTTCAGCGGGTTTCTCGGAGGCTTCCTGGTGGAAGGCGGGCAGATCATGGCGCTGGTCCAATTGACCGCAGCCATGATCGTGTTTGGCGGAACGATCGGCGCCGGCATTTGCTCCGCGCCGCTGGCGGACACCGTTGGCTTGTGGAAAGTGACGATGAAGGCGTTCATGCGGCCGAATTATGAAGTGGCGCCGGTGATCGAGAAGTTTGTCGCATTCGCCGAGAAAGTCCGCCGCGAGGGCCTGCTGGTGCTGGAAGAAGACGCCGCCACCGAGGAGGACGCTTTCCTGCGCTCCGGGCTGCAACTCGTGATCGACGGCAACGACACCGAGCTGGTCAAAGACATCCTCGCCACCGAGCTGCGCTACCTCGAAGAGCGCCACCACCGCGGCGCGCATTACTATGAAACGCTGGGCGGTTTCGCGCCGACCTTCGGCATCATCGGGACGGTCATGGGCCTGATCACCGTGCTCCAGGGCCTCGGCGGCGACGTCAACGCGCTGGGCTCCGCGGTCGCCGTGGCGTTCGTCGCCACGCTCTACGGCGTGGTCTCGGCCAACGCGGTGTTCCTGCCCCTCGCCAACAAGTTGAAGGTGGCCAGCCGCGGCGAAGCTCTGATGCGTGAAATCATGATTGAGGGTATTCTCTCGATCCAGGCCGGTGACAACCCGCGCATTATTAAAGAAAAGCTGTCGGCGTTCCTGCCGCCCAGCATGCGGGCGCAAATCGGCACGGAGGGAGGTGAATAGTGCGCTGGCTGGGACTGCCCCAAGTGCCCCAGCCCTCGGGCGGCGGCGATGAACGCTGGTTGATCACCTACGCGGACATGATCACGTTGCTGCTCGTGCTGTTCATCATTCTGTACGCGACAGCCAACACGGATCTACAAAAGTTCGAGGCGCTGGCGGAAGCCATCGCTAAAGGCTTTGGCGCGACGGAGGAGACCGAAGCCGGCCAGCCGGGCGAGGGCGGGGCGAGCATCGTCTTCGACACCAGCGGGGGCGGCACCAAGCCTGTCGAACTGTTCCCGGAACACCAAATTCCCATTTCCATTTTCGACTTCGCCAAGATGCTCGGCGATGTGGGCGGCGAGGAACAGGGCGGGGCCGCTGGGCCAGCCGCCGGCGCGGGCCAGGCGGCGCAAGGCCAGCAGGCGGGCCAGGCGGCCCAGGGCCAGGAACAGGCCGGCGATCTGGGCCGGACGCTGGCGCAATTGGTGCAGGAAGCGATTGCCCAGGCGCAAGCCGGCGGGGAGCTGCCTGACGGGCTCGCCCCCGGCGGCATCACGCCTGAGCTTGGCATTGCCCCCGGCGATCAAGGCCTCGGCCCGCAAACCCCGGGCCAGGGGCAGTCGGAGGGGGACACCGGCGCGGGCCCGCAAACCCCGGGCCAGGGGCAAGCTGAAGGCGATACCGGCGCGGGTGAACTGACTCCCGGCCAGGGCGCGGCGCCAGGCGAGCAGGGCCTGGGGCCGCAGACGCCGGGCGCTGGGCAAGCTGAGGGCGACACCGGCGCGGGCGAACTGACTCCGGGCCAGGGCGCGGCGCCGGGCGATCAAGGCTTGGGGCAAATCCAGCCCGGCCAGGGCCTCCAACCCGGCGACACCGGCGCGGGCCAGCTCGAAAACATCGGCCGCGGCAAGGACATCAGGGATCTCGGCGCGGGCATTGAGATCAGTTACAACGAGCGCGGAATTGTCATCACCATTTTCCCGGATCAGATTCTGTTCAATTCCGGTTCGGCGCACCTCAAGCCGGCCTTCAAAAAGATCCTGGATGCGCTGTCCGGCCCGTTGTCCCGCCTGCCGAACCTG
Organism: uncultured Planctomycetales bacterium; assembly: GCA_964465955.1. GTDB lineage: Bacteria > 4484-113 > 4484-113 > 4484-113 > JAFGCY01 > CAYXMN01. The sequence continues at coordinate 14,447 of CAYXMN010000027.1, read as the reverse complement.
ATCGAAGTCGATGGCCACACCGACAGCGTGCCGATTCACACGCTGACTTACCCCAGCAACTGGGAGCTGTCCGCGGGGCGCGCGGGCAGCGTCGGGCGCTACCTGATCAGCCAGGGGCTGCCGGCGGAGCGGTTGCGCGTCGCGGGTTATGCCGACACGCGCCCGGTGGATTTGAACACCACGGTGCAAGGCCGGGCGCGCAACCGGCGCGTGGAAATCATCGTGCTGCGCCTGGGCGACGAACCGCTGGGCGCGGTGACGCCGGAACAGCTTTCGGGGCGGATGGGCCCGGCAGCCCCGGCGCCGTAAGCGGGAAGTTAAACCTAAGTTAGGCCTGGCCGCAAGCTGGCGCATAGCGTTATGCTCTAAACGCGGCACTTGGACAAGGAAGGTATGTCGCCGAAGACGCAATTGTGGATCGCCCGGATTGCCGGCCTGGTGATTCTGGGAGTGCTGTTATGGATGCTGTTCGCGATGCTGCCGGGCACGCAGGGCAGCCAGATCAGCGACATCGGCGTGGAGCTCGGTCAGCGCGCGCACCAGGCGGTGAATGTGGCGCGGGATTATGCGTTTGTGGCGGACTACACTACCAAGCAGTATTGGCCGAACCGGGAGCCGTACATCGGCCGGATCGAGCGCGAGCACCGGGTTTATATCCTTGATGCGGCGGCGCTGGAGGAATTCAAGGGTTACACCCGCGGGCCGGATTAATCGCGGGCAATCCAGCCGGGCGAGGAGCGCCGGGCGGGAAGCGAGGAATGACAATGGCGGATTTTGAAATGGATGAAGCGCAGGAGGCACAGCCCAAGGCCAAGCCTAAACCCAAGGCGAAGCTGAAAGCCGGCGGCGGCGGCGGCGGGCCGGTGGTGGCCATCTCCGCGGTGGTGGCGCTGGCCGCCCTCGGGGTGGCGGTGTTCATGTTCCTGCAGTTCCAGTCGTTGAAGTCGAAAATGCTGACGGATACCGGCGCGAACCCGCCCGGCGTCCCGGCGGACGCGCAAGCGGCTGAAGGCGGCGAGCAAGGCGCGGGAGCTTCCGACGCGGTGCAAGCCGTGCGTGAGGAGCCGGAGGAGATCATCTACCACCTCGGCGAGTTCACTGGCAACACCAGCGACGGCAAGTTCGCCAAGATGGACATCTCGCTGCAGATCGTCAGCTACTACAACGCCGAAGACTGGCAGGTCTACGAGAGCCAGTTCGAAAAGTACAAGGAAGCGCTGAAATTCTGGCAGGATTTCGAGAACGGCAAGGTTGACGCGACGGGCAAGCCGATCGGCGACCACGCCGCCTTGCCCACCGGGCCGATCCCCGCGGCCCACGGCGGCGGCGAGGCAGCCGCGGAAGCGCCGGCCAAGCCTGAACCGCCGGCCAAGCCGCTGTCGCGGATGGAGCGCGAGCTGCAAACCCAGGACGCCCTGGTGCGCTCGGTGGTCATCGACCAGATCAACTCGCACACCGCGCCGCAGCTTACCTCGCCCGCGGGCAAGGAGGAGTTCAAACAGGCGCTGATCAACGCGATCAATAAAGCCGTGCCGCAGCATGTCGGCACGGTCGAGGACGTCTACTTCAGCCAGCTCGTGACCACGTAAGCACAAGCAGGAGTAGGGCGGGCTTCCAGCCCGCCTGCATCACGGGCAAGATGCCCGCGCTATCAATCTCGGTAGCGGCGGGTCCACGCTTCGCGGCAGGGGCCGGATGCATCCGGCCCGGTGTCACGGGCGGCATAAATGCCGCCCCTACAGCGGTAATACTTCAGTTGGGCCGCATCCTGGCCGATATACCTCCAAGCAGGCTTGCGCGGCCGTGTGCGCGGGCGCGATTCAATGGGGCGAACTATGCAGGCATGGAAACTCGGCTTAGGACTGATCACAGCGCTGGCGCTGAGCGCGTGCGGCGGCGGGGGCTCCGGCGCGCTGGACTTCAACCCGGACGAGCCCACCCCGACGCGGATTCAGAGCGCGGACGGCGTGATTGTCGCCATCATCCCCGCCGGCGCGGTCAACGTACCGGCCACCTTGACGCTGGCCAACCGCTCCCAGTCCGACGCGAACGTGCCCGGCCCGGAGGGGCGCACCGTGCTGGGCGCGCTGGATTTTTTCGCCACGGCCATCCCGCAGGCGGACACCGCCGGCACTCCGCCGGGGGAGACAACGCCTTCGGCATTGCGCCTGGCTGCGCAAGACACGGCGCCGGACGAAGTGACCTTGAGCGCGGCGGTGGCAGTGGCGTTCAAGCTCAGCCCCGCGCTGCCCGCCGGGCGCAGCCTGCCGCTGTACACCTATAACGCGTCCAGCAACCGTTATGAGGAAGCGGGCATCACCGGCAAGGTTTCCGACGACGGCGCCCAGCTCGACTTCAGCCTCGACGCCTTCGGGCGCTACGCGTTCTACACGCTGCTGCCCGAGGAGTACCCGCCCGCCGCGCCGTCGGGCCTCACGCAAATCGCGGCCAGCACGCAGGTGCGGCGCTTGAGCTGGACCGGCGTGGACGCCGCCACCACCGCGGGTTACAACCTGTACCGCGCCGAGGCGGACAGCGACGCCTTCGCGAAGGTGAACACCGACGTGATCGAGGCGACGGTCTACTCCGACGAGCTGAGTGCGCCGGGGGCCTACCAGTATTACGTGACGACGGTGAACACCGGCCTGCTGGAAAGCGCGGCCAGCAACACGGTTGCCAGCCCGGCGGTGGACTTCGACCTGTTCTTCCACTT
>CAYXMN010000027.1:0-11704 GCA_964465955.1 uncultured Planctomycetales bacterium | reverse complement strand
CGGCGACGATCTGCTCAGCACGCCGCTCGACATTGAGATCAGCCCGTCCGGCGATTTGCTGGCGGTGGCCGATCCGCCGGCGCATTCCGTCTGGCTGTACCACCTCGACGGCGCATACTCCGGCCAGATCCGGCGGTACGGCACAATTTACGCCGAGCGCCCGGTCAGCTTGGCCTTCAGCACCGACGGCGCGCGCGTCTACATCGCCGACCGCGACCTGTACAGCGTGTTCATCCTCGATGCCGCAACCCTGGCGTATCTCGGGCGCTTCGGCACCGAAGGCACCGGCCCCGGCGAGTTCAGCGGGCTGTACAACCTCGCCGTGACCTACGACGAGGCGCTGATCGGCGATATGGTCGCCGTCGCTGATGACGAGCTGGACAACCTGCAAACGTTTACCGCCTTGGGCGTCTACCTGGACACGCCGGTGACGGCGGGCGTGGAGCAGGGGCAGATCAGCGATCCCGGCCAGCTGCTGTTCAGCGGCGCGGGCGAGCTGTACATCTGCGAGCGCGGCAACCTGCGCCTGCAGGCGCTGGACGAGGACTTCGCCTTCAAGGAAGCCTACGTGCTGCCCGCCGGGCCGGTCAGCCTATTTCCGATGCCCGCCGGCATCGCCGTGGACTTCCGCGGGCGCACCTACATCAGCGACGCGGCCAACCGGCGCGTGCTGGTGTTCAGCTCGACGACGGACGTGCTGTTCCACTTCGGCGCGGATGGCGACCTGCGCGTGGAGTTCAGCGAGAGCACCGGCCCGCGCGCGCTGGCCCTCGATCCGCGCACGGGCTATCTCTACGTGGCGGACTCCGGCGCGCACCGCATCGTCGTGTTCACGAGTTAGGGCTGTTGGGGCGAAGCGTGGCTTCGCACGCGTAGTAAGTTACAAGTTGTAAGTAGTAAGCAAGACAAATCGCGTGGCGGCAGGCGTCTCCGCCTGCCGGGTTCACGTAAGGGCCAGGTCTAGCGCCGGTCCGGACTCCGGGTCGCACCGCATCGTCGTGTTCACGAGCTAGAGATTCCCGGAGGGCGGCCCGTCCCTGGCCGCCATTAATCGCGGGCAGGGCCGCCCGCGCTACCAGTCCTCCGGGCCTGAAGGCCCGGCTACCATTGACAACTTACATCTTACAACTTACATCCGTCGCGGGCGAAGCATGGCTTCGCCCCTACGTTTTACTTACATCCTAATACTTACCACTTACATCTTATTACTTACCACCTACAGCTCCCACCTGAGCAGCACCACGGTGATGTTGTCGTTGCCACCCGCCTCGTTCGCCCGGCGGATCAGTTCCGCCGCCAGCGCGTCGAGATCGCCCAGGCCAGCCTCGCCCACGGCCGTGCTGAGCGCGCCGTCGTCCAGCATATCGCTGAGGCCGTCGCTGCACAGCAGCAGGCTGTCCCCCGGCCCGGCGCGAAACTCAAGCACATCGGGCTCGCCGCCCGCGCTGCTGCTCCCGCCGAGGCAGCGTGTGATCACGTTTTTCTGCGGGTGCGTGAAGGCCTCCGCCGCCGTGATCGCGCCGCTGTCCACCAGGCCTTGCACCAGGCTGTGATCGTGGCTTAAGCGCAGCGCACCCTGCGCCGTGAGCAGGTAGGCCCGGCTGTCGCCGACGTTGAACAGCGCGCCGGTGCCTGCCTGGTGGCGCAGGCACCCGGCCTGCGCTGCGGCGGGCGAGGCGCCCGTCCCACTAGATCTGGCGGCCAGGGACGTGTCGCCCTCCGGTGCAGCAAACCCCGCTTCTACCTCAGCCAGCGTCGACTGCGCCGTGAGCTGGGCGTAGCCGCACAGCGTCGTGCCCATCCCAGAGAGCGCCTCGTCCAGGTTGGCGCGCTCGATCAGCGCCGTGTCGATGGCGGGAATCACCGCGCTTAGGTAGCCCGCCAGCTCGGCGGGGTCCGGCCCGCCCTGGCGCGGCGCGAGCAGCTGGCCCAGCACGTGCTGGCGCAGCAGGCTTAAGGCGAGATGGCTCGCCACCTCGCCGCTGGCGTGCCCGCCCATCCCGTCGGCCACCGCGGCCAGCAGAAAGCGCGCGCCGCCGCTCGACGCCTGATCCAGTTCCAGCGCGAGGCAGGCGTCCTCGTTGTGCGGGCGCTTTAAGCCGGGGTCGGTGGCCCAGGTGCGCGCCAGGCGCGACGGCAGGCTGGCGCAGGCTTCCGCCAGCGCGGTATAGCTCAGGCCGGGGCGTTGCGACAGCGTCGTAAACCAGCGCGCCAACGCTTCAGCTTGAGTGCGGTGGAACTCCGCGGCCAGCGCCGGGGCCGGGCTCGCGGTGATCATGTTTGCGTTTGACCGGCACACCTCCGCGCCGAGCAGCGCCAGCCGGGCCGCCTCATCGCCGCGCGCCTCCGCCAGGCCGTCCCACCCCGCGAACTGCACGGTGAGCGTGCGCAGGCACAGCGCATCGTCCGGTGCGGGTTTCAGCAGCACGCCCGCCGCGGAGGGGCTGGCCCAGGCCAGGCCGCTCCTGCGCTCAATCTCGGCGAGCAGCGCGGCGGTGTCCGCGACGGCATCGAGCAGGTGCTGCAGGCGCCGGGCCTGCGCCAGGTGCAGCGGCGCGTCGGCGAGCTTGGCCGCCAGGGCGGCAGTTCCGTCCACCAGCATGTCGTGAAAGCCTGTCGCGGCCTCGGGCAGCTCCAGCAGCAGCCGCGCCAGGGCGTCCGCCAGCGCGCCGGGCTCCAGCACGCGCAGGCGCAGGAACGCGGCTCCGCCCCCGGCCAGGGTTACACGTTCCAGCGTGACCGGCCCGGCTGCGCGCACCAGCACCGCCGTCTCGGCCAGCAGCTCCGCGCCGAGTTCCAGCAGCGGGTCGGTGGCGTCCTGCGCTTCCGGCGGCACGGCGCCCGCTGGATCTCCGGAGGGCGGGCGTTCCTGCCCGCCAGAGTCCACCCGCCGGGACGCGGGCGCTCCAGGTTGCGCGGCAGCCGGGAGCGGGGCCTGCGGCTCTTTCGCTTCCTTTTTAAACGGATTCCAGCTCATGGGCGGCCTTTGCGCGGCGGCGCGTACGGCGATGATAGCATTCCGCTATACTGCCGGTTGTGTTCTTGACTCTCTACACCATCGGTTGGTTGCTGCTCGCCTTCGCGGCGGGTTCGCTACCTTTCGGCTGGCTGCTGGCGCGGCTGCGCGGGCTGGACATCCGCACGGTCGGCAGCGGCAACATCGGCATGACCAACGTGTGGCGCACCCTGGGCTGGCCGTACGGCGTGACCGTGCTGGTGCTCGACATCGCCAAGGGCCTGGCGCCGGTGCTGCTGCTCCAGGCCAGCCTGCGCGCCCTGCCGGAGGGCCAGCTGCCCGCGGGGGCCGTGCCGTACCTGCTGATGGGCACGGGGCTGAGCGCGATCCTCGGCCACACCTTCACGCCTTGGCTGCGCTTCAAGGGCGGTAAGGGCGTGGCGACGGCGGCGGGCGTGCTGCTCGCGCTGTTGCAACTGTGGATGGCCCTCCCGATCGCGGTGTTGTTGCTGATGCTCGCCGTGTTCCGCTATGTCTCGCTGGCGAACGTCACCGCGGCGCTCGCGCTGGCGGCAATGTGCCTGGCGGTGCCCGCCGTGCGGCCGTACTGGCCGCTGGGACTGGCCACGGCGCTGCTGGTGATCTGGTCGCACCGCGGCAATTTCAAGCGGCTGCTTAACGGCACCGAGCCAAAGGTGGGCGTCAAGCGCGTTAGCGCGCGGCGCGAGGATGAGCACGATCAATGAGGGAACCGCGCAGCCGCCGGCAGGCCTAGTGGCGCAGCCGCCCCCCGGCTGCGGCGTGCTGTACATGCCACAGGCGAGGGCGCCTGTGCCACCGGAGCCTGTGCCACCGGAGCCTGTGCCACCGGAGCTTATATCACCCGCCGCTACCGCCGCAGCGCCATCGGACGCCGTTCGCGCTTGGTATTGGCGAAGACGGCCATGTTGATCGTCAGCATCAGCCAGAAAGCAAGCAAGCTCGACCCGCCGGCGCTGATGAACGGCAGCGGCACGCCGGTGATCGGCGCGAGCTTGATCGTCATCCCGATGTTGATGAACACATGGAAAAAAATCGTCGCGCTGGTGCCGTAGCAAATGTAGCGCTCATAGGCCGTGCGCGCGCCGTAGGCCAGCACCATGATTCGCGCCAGCAGCAGGAAAAACAGCGTGATGACCCAGAGGGAGCCGAGCAGGCCGAACTCCTCGCCGATCAGCGCGAAGATGAAGTCGCTGTCCACCACCGGGATGAAGCCGCCGCGCACCTGGGTGCCTTGCAGGAAGCCCTTGCCGGTCAAGCCGCCGGAGCCGATGGCGATCAGGCTCTGGGTCACCTGGTACGTCGCGCCGAGCTGGTGCGCCTGCTGCAGTTGGGTCGAGCCGTCCTCCTGCTCGACCAGCTCATAGCCGACGAACGCCAGCACGCGGTTTTTCTGATACGTGTGCAGCGCGAACCAGGCCGGCACCGCCAGCAACACGCAGGCCAGCAGCGTGTAGAGCAGCCAGCGCTTGGGCACCAGCGAGAACGCGCTCATCACCACGAAGATGAAGAAAAACACCATGCCGGTGCCGAGGTCGGGCTGCTTGAGCACAAGCGCCATCAGCACGCCCAGCACGCCGATGGCGGTGAAGTAGCTGCGTTTGAGCCGCGCCTTGTCCTCGCTGTAGAGCCAGGCGAGGATCATGATGAAGGCCAGCTTGGCAAACTCGCTGGGCTGGACGTTGGCCGGGCCGATACCAATCCAGCGCTTCACCCCCTCCTCCGGGCCGTAGCCGATGATGAGCACGATGACAAGCAGGAACGCCACGGGGATGAAGAACCACAGCCAGTGGCCGGGCTTGAGACCCCAATTGATGCGGCGGACGGCGAAGAACATGATCAACGCGAGGATGAAATAGATGCCTTGTTTGATGACTTTGTCGTCGAAGTACACGCCTGGCGGATCGGCGGCAACCCATTTGGCCGAGTAAACGTAGACCAGCCCGGAGCAGGTCAGCAGCATGCCCAACAGAAACAGAGGCCAGTCAAAGACCGCCTGGCGCATGGCGCAATTATACGCGCGGGCTTTCAGCCCCACCCTGCCGTCAGGGATAATCCACGGATGGAACAGCAGCGCTGCGACGTGCTGGTAGTCGGCGGCGGCCCCGCGGGCGCCACCTGCGCGCGGCTGGCCGCGGCGGCGGGACGCGCCGTGTTGCTTCTCGACGCGCGCCAGGCCGGCGGGCGCAAGCTGTGCGGCGGGCTGTTGAACCGCAAGGCGCAAGCGCAGCTCGACGCGCAGGGGCTCGCCTTGCCGCCGGAGGTTTGCGTCGCGCCGGCCCGGCCCGCGCTGGAATACCACGACCTCGACAACCGCCTGCGCGCGGTCTATCCGCCGGGCTACCTCAACATCGACCGCGCGCGCTTCGATGCCTGGCTGCTCGGCTTGGCCCAGGCCGCCGGGGCGCGCGTGCACCACGGCGCGCGGGCGCAGGAGCTGAGCGGCTGGCGCGAACCTAAACCGCTCACCGTCGCCACGAGCATCGGGCCGATCACCGCGGACTACGTGGTGGACGCCAGCGGGGCCAGCGCCTTCGCCCGGCGGCGGCTGGGGCTGCCGCTCGCGCCGCGCCTGGACTGCCTGCAGGGCCTGGTGCGCACCAGCCCGCAGCTGGAGTGCTGTTGGGCGGTGTATCAATCCGCGCGCACGCCGTTTTTCAGCTGGCTGATCCCCAAGGCGGACGGATTGTGCTATGCCGGGGTGGGCCTGCCGCCGGGGAAGCTGATGCACCAGCGCCAGCAGCGCCGCGTGCGTTTCCAGACTGCGTTTCCCGAGACGTGGGACGCGCTGGGCTGGCTTTTGGACTACCTCGGCTCGCGCGGCTACCAGTGGGAGCTGGCGGAAGTTAAACCGCTCGGCTCGCCGCTGGCCTGGCCCGCGCGCCTGGCCGATGCGCGCCCCGGCGCCGGACGCGTGCTGATCTGCGGCGAGGCGGCGGGGCTCGTCAGCCCGTTCTCCGGCGAAGGGGTGAGCTATGCCCTGGCCTCGGGCGCGCTGGCGGCGCGGTGCATCCTCACCGGGGGCTGTGCGCGGGACTACGCCGGCGCGCTGGCGCCCGAGTTTAAGCGCCTCAAGCTCGCGCTGCTCCAGGCCTTCGTCGGTGCGCGCCCGTGGCTCAGGCCGCTGGGTTTGAAACGGCTCCCGCGTTTAACCGGGACCGCGCTGGCGCGGCTGCCCTGGGACTAACCGCACGCGGGCGGATATAATCATGGCGGAGGTGGAGCATGGTCATCGTGCGCTGGTTTGTCGGCCTGGTCAAGTCCCTGTTGGGGCTGTGGAACAAGTTCGAATGGTCGTACTACACCAAGTGCGGGCTCGACCCCAAGCTGCCCGCCTTCGACCGCTTCGCGGTGGTGCAGCACACCACGGACAAAGTGCCCGAGACTGACGCCGAGCGCTTGCTGCCGCGCAAGAACCGCTCCGTCGTGCTCAAGGACAAGTACCACCTGCTGCCCGACGAAGTGCTGTTTTTCGACACCGACGCCGACCGCTCCGGCGCGGTGATCCAGGAATACGAGCGCAAGCTCAAGACGTTCAGCGCGGGCGAGTTCTATTCCAAAATGGTGCGCCAGCGCAACCTGGACTTCATCCACACCATGCGCTTCGACACCGAGCCGATCCGCTCCGCGACGGACGAGGAACTGGCCGAGCAGGAACGGGAGAAGTTTTTAAGGTAGGGAATTCCGCTGGGCCCTTGACTAGTTCAGGGGCCGGCCTCTGCGCCACCTCGGCGCTCAAGCAAACAGGCCGGCGTGGCGGGGTCGCGGCGGGACGCGCTGGCTTTGGGGTGGAGGGAGAACACGCCTGGGGTGCGCCAGGCCGTTGCAGAACTCGCGGCCGGGTGTCGGCAAAGCTCCAGAACGGCACGATCCCATTGCTCCAACTCTGGCCACTGGCGGTGTACTGAGATGCAGTCTCATTGCATCGGTGCTGCTACCGGGCCCGGGACGGAGGATCGAAAGCAGGATTAGCTCTCGCACCGCACATTGGCATAGCCGCGCTGTTCCAGGTGCGGTGCAGTGATCGCCGGTAGCGCGGGCCGCCGCGCCCGCCATTCACGCGCTGGCGGAAACCCCGGGGGGGCCGAAACGCGGGCGGGGGAGATTACGTGTGGCCGACGGCCTGGCGTTGCGCTGAGTCCTAGTCTCATTGCAACGATCCAGCGGGTTGCGACGCGGCTGTCTTGGCGGCTGGGAATTAACTTTCATGACCGCAGGCCCGCGCATGGCGTATGCATACTGCTCTGGCAGTCTTAACCGCGAGCTGGGGCGCTGCTGGCGGCGAACCGCGGCGGGCCCACCGGCAAGGCGCGGCTGCTCTGGCACGCACCGGGCCTGCGGTTCCTGGAGCTGGAGCGGAGTGGAACTGGCTAGCGCCGGGCATGCTTGTTCTTTAGCTTCTGCACTAGCATCAGAGTACTTCATGGCGTACTCAGCTAAGGAAGCCCATTCATATTCTTTGTTATATCTACTACTGAATACACTACGGTTTGAGTATCATTTAATCCAAATAGCAGAAAACGTTTATTTCTATCTACATATTCTTTAAAATCATAATCCACAGTATATATATATTGTGAGCTAGAAATATTATTATTATCAATCAGTATTGTATCTAGAATGGACCACTCTGTGTGTAGTTTCAAGAGTTCATTCCAAGATTTATGTCTAAGTTGTTTATTGGTCATAGTTTTATCTGAAGCTACCAATACTAACACATCAATACGGCTATTATTGGATGTCGCACCCTCGAGATTGATCTTCAAGTCTCCATTATTACCTTTGATTGATCCTATACGTGGACCAAATTCAACACAACCTTGAAACACATACAAGGAAAACAGCAGAAATATCACTACTAAGAAACTCATCATACTGAATCGCGATCGGACATGTAAATTGATCATTTTCATATTCCTCTTAGTATGTTGGTGGTAGGAATTGAGGATTCATATGCCACCTGGTTCCCCAGAAGTCCTCGTCACTGCAACAGCAATTATCGATTAAGCTCTCATTCGCTACCGAAGGATTAGTCATTGGGACATAAATCAAATTATTCATAAGATAATTCCATTCATCCTCGGAAATGGCACCGCGCTTATACATCCAATAGTACGGCCAATATAAATACTCTAGGCCGTAGTAACCTGCGCAATGGGTAGCTTCATGAACTATTGTACGCATGAGATCGCACTCAGAATTCTCCAAGTAAGAACTCGGTGTAACATACACATCTCCATATGTCCAAGGAGAGGGAACGTAAATTCCTGCCCAAGGTCCTTCCCAAAATCCTATCCTCCCAGTGTTCTCCAATACATCGATGACTGCCTGCGCTTGTGCTGTATTTAATTTCTTAAGACAACTAATGATCTTGCTTTTGAGTCTACTTAAATCCTCATAAGCAAGCTTGCGAAATCCATCGAATTCTTTACGATATGGTATTACTCCGTTAACCAGACGCCACGGCCCGGTTACACCACAGCCCATAATCCCCCAACCAGGAGGATAGCCTGGGATTCCTCCACCACCGCCACTGCCTGTGCCGTTCCCGCCCCCACAGTCCTTGCACATCCCGACTACTTGCTGGCCGAAGGCGTCTTTATTCCCAACTTTCCCGTCTTTCCATAACTCATGGCAATCGATGGGTAGTCCCCCGCAGCAGCCAGAATAAGGCTTTTCCAGCTCCTCTGGGTAGACGCAATCAGTCCGATCCAAGCAGCATGAACTACAACATTTGACCGCCAATCCGGCGGTCGGATTATTGACCTGCCCAAGCTGAGCTTGGCAATTCACATGGGGTTTCATCTCTCGTTGAATCAGTGCATAAGAGCACGGATCCATGTCGGCGCAGCTCTCGATTGTCTTGCCGGAGTTTGCGTTGCCGCCGCCAAGCCCGCCGGGCGTGGGATCGGGAACCTGGGGCCTCGGTGACGACGTGCCGGGGCCGCTGGTATCTTCCACGCCGTTGCCCGAGCCGCCGGTCCTGCCGTTTAGCGGCAGCGGCGGGTAGATATACCTTATGCTGAAATTGCCTCCGGCATAGAATGTTCCATCCCCTCTGCCCAGCGGGTTGAGATCCCGGCCAATGGACTCGCTGACCACCCGCCCAGCCAGCCCCGCGTAACTGAGAGCAGTTCCCAATATGCCGCAGCGCGGGATGGCGGCAGGGAGTGGCCGGGCCTGGACGAGTGCCGCCGCCGATCCGCGCTTAAGGATGCGGCCAGCAGCAGGCCGCCGTACTGCGGCAGGCCCAGCGGCGCGAAGCTGATGAGCAGCGCGCGCGTGCTTACCCCTCAGGCTGGAGCTATTCCCCACGGGGAGAGTGTACCGCGCGGACACGGGCTGGCCCTCGGCTTGGCGCAGGTTCGGCACGGCTGGTATACATCGGGCGGGGACGGAGCCCTCGCCCCGATGAGCATCGTCGCGCACGGGCGCACCCCATGCTCCAGACTCCGCCCTCCGGACTCACGACCGCGGACTTCAGCCTTCCCCCGCCGCTACTCTTCCAGCGTGAAGAACCACTCGCAGTAGCCGCCCTCCGTCAGTGCGTCCGGCGGGCACTGGCCGCAGCTGACCGTGAAGCGCGGGTCCACCGTCTGGGCGAAGCTGACGAACTCGACGAGCCCGGCGCTCTTGCAGGGGATCAGCGCCAGGCCCTTGCGCGCCCGCGCCTCCTGCACGCGGCACTCCGTCAGGCGCAGCCTAAGCTCGCGCGCGCCGCGCGTTTTCAGCGCCATGCCGCAGACGTTGCTGTAGAGCCGGTGGCGCAGGCACAGCGCCAGCGCGGCAACGCCGCCGCCGGGCTGCAGGCCCAGCCGCTCCATGATCCGCCGCGCCTCGAATTTGGCGAAGCGCGCCCAGGCCGCGGTGTCGGCCTCGATCGCTGCCTGCATGCCGTGGCGCCGCTCCCACTCCTGGAACCACAGCCCGTCGTGGGCCAGCCAAAGCTGGCCGGCGTCGCTGAGCGCGCGGCGCAACTCGTCCGCGGTCAGGCTCGCGCTGGCCGGGGTGGAGTCGAGGTCCACCCAGCCGGAATCACCTTGCTGCTGCATGCCTACACCATACCACAGCAGGTATCGCCGCCGCGGTCCGCAATCGCGGTTCCGCCCGGCAAAGCCTGGCCTCCCGCATATCTTCCATGCGCCGGATAATGTATAATGTATTGCGACTGCGACGGGGCTGCCGCCCAGTTCTGCGCGGCAAACTTAGAGTGAGGCTTGGCAATGAAGCATGTGAACGAACTCCTGAACGTGATGATGCGCAAGGCCGCATCCGACCTGCATATGGGCGTGGGGCGCCCGCCGTTCCTGCGCATCGACGGCGACCTGATGCCGACGGACTTCGACATCCTCACTGAGGAAGAAATGGAGATGCTGGCCAAGCAGCTCTTGACGCCCAAGCGCGAGTACCGCCTGGAAGAAGAGAACGAAATCGACTTCGCGTACCAGTTCGTCAGCGATGACGGCCAGCGCGGGCGGTTCCGCGTTAACCTGTTCCGCCAGAAGGGCTCCGTCGCCGCCGCCTTGCGGCTCGTCAGCGACAAGATTCCGAGCTTTGAAGACTTGAACCTGCCGCTGATTCTGGAGGAGCTGAGCCTGGAGCGCCGCGGCATCATCATCATCACCGGCACCACCGGCTCGGGCAAGTCCACCACGCTGGCCTCGATGATCGACTACGTCAACAACCGCCGCCCGGTGCACATCCTGACGGTGGAAGACCCCATCGAGTACGTGCTCTACGACAAGGAAGCCATCATCAACCAGCGCGAGCTGGGCGTGGACACCAACACCTTCATGGACGCCATCCGCGGCGCGATGCGCGAGGACCCGGACATCATCCTCATCGGCGAGATGCGCGACCGCGAGACGGTCAACGCCACGTTCCAGGCCGCGCTCACCGGGCACTTGGTGCTGACCACCCTGCACACCTTGGACGTGGTGCAGACGATCAGCCGTATCATCGACTACTACCCTGAAACGATGCAGAAGCAGGCGCGCTTGATGCTGTCGGAAACGATCAAGGCCATCATCTCGATGCGCCTGTTGCCGATGGTCGGCGGCGGCCGCTTGCCGGCGATGGAGATCATGAAGACCACCGGCCGTATCCGCGAGTACATTGAAGACGCCGAGCAGACCGCGCTGATCAAGCTCGCGATGGAAGAAGGCGAGGACGACGGCATGATCACCTTCGACCGCTACCTGCTCAAGCTATTCAAGGAAGGCAAGATCACCTACGAAACCGCGCTGGCCGCCGCGACCAGCCCGCACGACTTCAAGCTGCTCGAGCAGAAGGAGACGGACTTCTCGGACAAGGTGCTCAAGCGCATCGAGCAGTTCGAGTCCGGCGCGTCCGGCACGAAGATCTACACCGGCGGCATGTAGTTCAGTCCCGTGTGGTTCCAGCTGAGAGTGTAAAAACAACGGCGGGTGCAATCCCCGCCGTTTTTGTTTGGCATTTGTGTCGCCTTCCAAGGTAGGGGCGGCATTCATGCCGCCCGGATCTCGGGCCGGATAAATCCGGCCCCTACATCGCTCGGTAGCGGCGGGTCCACGATCCGCGGTATTAATGGCTGCGGGTCGTGGACCCGCAGCTACCGACCCATCATGAATATCTCCATCCAGCCCGCCAGGCGCGCCTACCCCGGCCCAGGGCCGAAGGCGTAGAGGTGATTGTCGTCACTGCCTATGTACACCGTGCCATCCGCGCCGA
>CAYXMN010000026.1:20393-21273 GCA_964465955.1 uncultured Planctomycetales bacterium | reverse complement strand
ATGTTCCTTATTTCAAGATTGAGACATGCAACATTAGTATTCAGGTGCCAGGTACTGGTACTGCACTTGGCAACGGATTAGTCAATTACGTAGGCGATTACGTATTATTGGTTGCCTCGGCAGGAAACGAAAACTCTTCAAGCAGGATATATTGGCCTGCATACAACTCGAAAGTCATGACGGTGGCTGGTCATAACGTTAGTGGGAATAGAGCGGTTTTTGATGTAGGGGCAAGCAATTATCAGTCCTATGTTGATATATCTGCTCCCGCAGATAACTTAGCTACTTACGACATGATAGGCTATACCAGCAATGGTTATTTCAAAGGTCTTTTCAGAGACAATGAGTCGCTATATTGGTTTGGTGAGGGTACATCCTTAGCTTCGCCTATAGTAGCAGCTGCAGCAAATCTGGTATCTGATCATCATTCCACATGGTCACCAGCGATTATACGTTGGTGGATTATTCAAAACAAGGCTATAGACCTTCCTGATCAATCAGTAAACCAATTCGGTAGATTGGATACAGGAGCTTTATTTTAGTAGGAGGAGTCTACATGATACGTCAAGCATGGCTATTGTTTTTTATGTTTGTATTGATGAACTCATGCTCGGGTGGTGTCGGTTTTTCGGATTATTCCACTTCCCGAGTCGTTAATCTTGCAGTGCTGGTCAGTGGAGTCACAGGGTTCACCTTTGAAGGAGTTTCACCATTTGATGTGGATGCACTTGTAATAGTACAAGTAGGCTCTGGGGAAACGAAGCAGGATGACATTACAACTGTCGAGGTTGATTTCGGCAATGGAGCCGGCTGGGAAGATGTAACAGCGGCATGGATGTCTAAGCAGGATCTAAGCATCTACATCTTAGAGGATGCAGCC
>CAYXMN010000026.1:0-20364 GCA_964465955.1 uncultured Planctomycetales bacterium | reverse complement strand
TACCTACATCGAGCCTGGTGAATATTCGGTGCATTGCAGGGTGACCTTCAAGGATGGCGAAGTGTTCATCAGTCCAACCCCCGGTTTTCCAGAATACATCGTAACGGTGACTGCGCCAACTGAATAGTCAATAGTAGAACTCCCGCCAGGGCGAAGGTTGCTATCCAAGCTTCCGGCCTGGCGGATTCTCATTCAGCGATTCGACTAACATTAGATAGTCTCGGCGAGGGTCATCGCCACCACGTGCTGGCGACGTTCATCGACGGCTTCTGCGTGCACCTGCTGAAGGGAGTGGGGTAAGCGAAGTTCTATATTGCAGTTAATGACTTAGTCTTGCTATCAAACTGCTCTTCTAATGCAGTCTCGATGAAGGTCATAGTATTACGAGCCTTCGATGGTGCTTGTTGATAAGTATCAGTTTTGTTCAGTAGCTGTTTCATAAAAATGCGGGTGCTACGATAAGGGAATTCTGGCTTCTGTAGAATCCAATCTTCCATAGTTCTTGGCCACCGCGTGAACCAAGTGTTTGAAAGATTGACCTCTTCACCTTTCTGGTTTTTGGCAGGCAAGTCGAGTTTTATCAGATGCTTATCAATGAAGTAGTTGTCCTTCTCCCAGATCTCTTGCACAAGTTTTGCTTTGTCTAACATGATGCTAAGGCTTGGTGTGAAAAC
The DNA here is from genome assembly GCA_964465955.1 of uncultured Planctomycetales bacterium. Classification (GTDB taxonomy): domain Bacteria; phylum 4484-113; class 4484-113; order 4484-113; family JAFGCY01; genus CAYXMN01. The sequence continues at coordinate 19,690 of CAYXMN010000026.1, read as the reverse complement.
GATGCCTGGTAGCTGAGGTTGTTCATAGGCTCTAGCTACCTCTGCAATCGCAGGTCCAATGAAAGTGTTGTTGTTATCAAATACGATCTCACCAATTGAGACAGCACCTCTAAACAAAACTCCTTCCAATAAGCCTTGAACAATCCAATCATTTGTGAGTTTGCTCAGTATCGAAATCAGATTGATACCAATTGTGTTCCCATTTGCGACGAGCAAGATAGAATCTCCAAAAGTGAACTGTCTAAATTCCAAATGGTCAGTTTTTGAATTGACACTTGATGTGCCATCGTTTTTCTGTTTTATTATCCAATATGTAGATTCAAATAGTGATGGTAATAAACTATCCAAGATGCGCTTTCTCTTAGTAAGAAACTGCGCGCATTCCTCAACACTGTATTGACTTACACCTAAAGCATCGAGAAGAATCACAACGCCAAGAAACGATGTTGCGATAGGAGTTCCATTTTGAACACGATTATTAGACACTAAACGAATATATAGTATACAGGTGTTAATGTCAAGTGTATTCCCGTTTTACTTGCTATCATCCCGCCACGCTGCGAAGTAGTCCACGATTGCTTGCCAGCGCGCGGTGGTGCGCAGCAGGCTTAAGCCAAGCAGCCCCAAGCCCAGCGCGGCGCAGGCCAGGAACGCCGCCAGCAGCGGCGCGGTGAGCTCGACCGCGAGCTGCGTCGCCGCGGCGAATACCACCAGCGGGACTACCGCCGCGATAATCAGTCCCAGCGCCATGCCCAGCGGCTCCCAGTAGCGCTTCAGCCACGGCGTGCCCTCCGGTGCGACCACCGCCTGCCACCACAGCGCCGCGGCGAAAAGCTGCGCGCCGATGGTGGGCGTCTTCGCGGGCCGCACCCAGCGCAGCAGCCAGTGGTGGCGCAGCTCGAAGCGCACGCGCTCGATGTGCTTTGGCTCCAGTACAATGCCGGCGTGCGCCGCGTCCTTGAGCAAGCGCCAGGTTTCGAGGTAGTGCTCGACGGTGAGGTGGTCGGCGAGGAATAGCGCCAGGAACGGCGCGAGCAGTCCCAGCGCGGCCTCGACGGAATAGTTGCCGATGCCGTCGGGCAGGCGCAGCAGCACCTCGGCGAACAGCAGCGCGAGCTGAGCCGCGGTGAGCGCCGTCCACGCCGTCCAGTACCACCCGCGCGCGACGCGCGACAACTGCATGCCGGTGACGGTGTTGATGCCGAATTTCAGCTCGCGCTTGCCCAAAACCACATGTACCTTAGCAGGCGCTGGTGCTCAAACGGGCGCGCGCATGCTAATATTTGCACCTGCTACACGGCGCTTAACGCGCCACGGAGGTTCGGGTTCATGTCAGATATCTCACGCATTCTCGTCATCGGTGCGCTCGGCCAAATCGGCAGCGAGCTTGTTCCCGCCCTGCGCCAGCGTTATGGCGCGGATAACGTCATCGCCGCGGACATCCGCGAGGCCAAGGGCCTGCCTGTTAGCGAGGGCGGCCCGTATGAGATCTGCGACGTCACGGATCGCACGCGCCTCGACCGGCTGATCACCGGCTATAAAGTGGACGCGGTGGCGAACATGGCCGCGCTGCTCAGCGCGGTGGGCGAGAAGGTGCCCGGCAAGTGCTGGGAAGTCAACATGGGCGGGCTGTGGAACGTGCTGGAAGCGGCGCGCGAACATGAGCTGCGCGAAGTGTTCTGTCCCAGCAGCATCGCCGTGTTCGGCCCGGCCACCCCGCGCGACGAGACGCCGCAAGAGACAATCCTCCAGCCGTCCACGATGTACGGCGTGACCAAGGTCAGCGGCGAGCTGCTGTGCCACTACTATTACCTGCGCTACGGCGTGGACGCGCGCGGCCTGCGCTATCCCGGCATCATCAGCGCCGAGACGCTGCCCGGCGGCGGCACGACCGACTTCGCGGTGGAGATCTTCTACAAGGCGATTGAGGAAGGGCATTACGATTGCTTCGTGCGCGAGGATACGATGCTGCCGATGATGTACATGCCGGACTGCATCAAGGCGACCATGGATCTGATCGCTGCGCCGCGCGAGCGCTTGCAGCACCGCAGCAACTACAACCTGGCGGCGATCAGCTTCACCGCGGGCGAGCTGGCGGCGGAGATCAAGAAGCATTTGCCTAAGTTCACCGTGAACTACGCGCCGGACCACCGCCAGGCCTACGCGGACAGCTGGCCCCGCAGCATCGACGACCGCGCCGCGCGTGAGGAATGGGACTGGAAGCCGGCCTTCGACCTGCCCGCGATGACGGTGGACATGCTGCGCGTGCTCACAGCACGCCACGCTAAAGGCGAGCTGTATCGGAGCATGGGAGCGATGACCTAAGCCAGTGTCGCGCCGGGGTGCACCAGGGGTTCCACGCGCCAGACAAGGATCCGGTCGCCGAGCTGGACCACCAGATATTCCTGGCCTGCGGCATCCTGTGCGTTCGCTATTTGCCGGATGCGGCCACCCATGTCTTCAAGGTGCACCAGGCTGCCGTCGCCCGCGTATCCGGCGAGCTGGGTGCGCTGCACGGCGGTCCACAGCTCCGGCTGGCCCCGGCCATCCAAGTCGCATAGCACCATTGCCGGCGCGGTGGTATTGCGCAGGTAAGCCGGGTCGGTAAACGGCGGGCGGTCGAGCTGCCAGCTAGTGCCGGTAGCCGGACTTAGCACCAGGCCATTGCCTAAGATGATTTCCGCGCAGCGATCGCCGGTCAGATCGAAGCACGCCGCGGGGGCCACGCCAGGCGCGGTGGTCGCACAGCGCATCAGCACGCGCACCGCGGGAGTGGCATTCGGATCGAACACGGCGATTTCGGCTAGCGGATATGCATAGGGGGCAAAACCCAAGCGGCGTCCTGCGATTTCGGAAATGCCGTCCCCGTCTAAGTCCCCCGCCGCTAGGTAGTTGAATGAAGCTAAGGCGTCCCATTTCGCCACGGCTTGCCCGCCTGGCGCGAATACCTGATGTCGGCCGCCCTGCAGCACAGGTTCGATCTCAAACGAAAAGTATGCCGGGCCGAGCAGGAACTGGCTGAGGCTAGGCTTGGTGAAGCAGCCGGTGACGTGCTGGCTGCCGGGGCGGTGGCGCCCCGCGAGCTGGGCGATCTCCTTGCCGGCTAGATTGACGATGCTGGTATCGCCGCGCACAAAGAATCCGCTGCCTTGCCGGCGCTCTTCGGGTGTCAGGCTGAAGCTGCCGCTAAAGCGCAGTTCATCAATCTTTCTGAATATTTCGTCGTCTTCGGCCTTCAGCTCCGCGATGCGTTGGCCGCCGCCACTCCGGCCGCGCAATTGTTCCAGCTCGTCTTTGATTGCTTGCTGCCGCTGGCGTAATGGCGCAAGCTGCCGTTCGAGCTGCCGCGCGAGATCCGCTTCCTTTTCTGCGAGCCATTGGTCATAGGCCAGGCCGCCGCGTTCGCGGCTGTCATTGGCGATCTCAGGGATGCCATCGCCGGTGTAATCCCAGGGGATGGAGGACGAACCTAGTTGTTCCCCCAGCACGCCTGTCTCCCGGATCGAGCCATCCAGTTCAAGGAGATCGCTGCGCCGGTCGTGCAGCGCTTGCTCTTGGTAGGCCGGCCCGCCCCAACGGGGAACCAGCACCTCATCAGCTCCATCCTTGTCCCAGTCTGCGACAATCATCGCCGCGGCATAACCGGCGTTGATCTCAGCGTTGTCCAGGACGCGCCAGTTCAGCGGCGCGCCGACCGCCACCTCCCCAGCCAGGCTGGAGCCGGGAATGGACGACCCGGTTAATAACAATCCAGCCCCCAGTGCAACCAGGCAGCGCAGCATTTTCATCAGATAATTCTAACGCCGTGGCTTAAACCCCCTTTCCCGCATATACGTATATAGGTATAATGAATCCATATCTAGCGCTGAACAACGCGCAGACCATCCTTAAAGGGAGAGCTAATGAGTCAACCGCAGATGCAGTATGAGCCGATTCGGCTGGCCTGCCCCCAGTCGAATATCGGTGACGTTGAACGCTGGTACGGGTCGTTTACCTGGCGCCAGGCGAAGGAAATATTAGGGTGGCCGGAGGATCAGCACAATATTGGCTGGTACTGCACCGACCGTGTCTGTGAACAAGGCAAAGGCGACAAACTGGCGCTGATTTGGGAAAGCAGCGATGGAACCGAGGTGCGGCGCTACACCTTTAACGAGATGCGGTGCCTGGCCAACGCTTACGCCAAGTTTTTCACCGAAGACTTAGGCCTTAAGCCGGGTGACATTTGCGCAGTCTTCCTGGAGCGCATTCCCGAGCTGTATATCAGCTTGCTGGGCGGGCTGAAAGCAGGCATTGTGATGCTACCGATGTTCAGCGCGTTCGGCGAGGAAGCGCTGCAGGCGCGCGTCGGCCCTTCCGGCGCCAAGGCGATCCTGACCCAGCGCAAGCTGGTGTTCCGGGTGCGGAAAATCCGCGACGCCTGCCCGAATCTGAAGCATGTGATCGTCGCCGAACCGGGCGATCTAGAGCTGCAGGACGGCGAAGTGCATTTCGACACTCACAATGCCACCCCGGCGGAGGCGTTTGCCCCGTACCCCGTGGGACCGGAAGATCGCAGCCTATTGCACTACACTTCCGGCACCACCGGCTTGCCCAAGGGCGCGCAGCACGTGCATGGCAGCTTGCCGCAGCAAGCGTTGACCTCGCACTGGGTGCTTGACGTCAAGGACAGCGATACCTACTGGTGCACCGCCGACCCCGGCTGGGTCACCGGTGTGAGCTACGGCGTGATCGGGCCCTGGAGCCTCGGTATTACTCAAGTCGTGCTGGAGTGCGGTTTCATCGTCGATCGCTGGTATAAAGCGTTGCAAGAATACGGTGTGACGGTGTGGTATAGCGCGCCGACCGCTATCCGCCTCTTAATGAAGGAAGGCACGGACAAGGTTAAGCAGTACAACACGAGCAAGCTGCGCCATCTTTGTTCGGTTGGCGAACCGCTGAACCCGGAAGCGGTGGTCTGGGCCGTGGAAGCCTTCGGCTTGCCGTTCTATGACACGTGGTGGCAGACTGAGACCGGTGCGATCCAGGTGACCAACGTACCCGGCATGGAAATCCGCCCCGGCAGCATGGGCAAGCCCCTGCCGGGTATCACCGCCACCGTGCTGGACGATAAGTTCGAGCCGATTACCGAACCGGGCAAGAGCGGCCAGCTCGCGCTGCGCCCGCCCTGGCTGTCGATGTTCCGCGAGTATTACAAGGAACCGAGCAAGTACGAAAGCAAGTTCCGCAACGGCTGGTATCTCACCGGCGACCGTGCGCGCATTGATGAGGACGGCTATTTTTGGTTCATGGGCCGCGACGACGATGTCATCAATACCGGCGGCCACTTGGTCGGCCCGTTCGAGATTGAGAGCGCGCTGCTGGAACACCCGGCGGTGGCGGAAAGCGCGGCGGTGGCCACGCCGGATGAAGCGATGATGGAAGTGGTCAAGGCCTTCATCGCGCTCAAACCAGGATTCGAGCCTAGCCGCAAGCTTGAAATGGAGATCATGAACACGATTCGGAAGCGGCTCTCACCGCTGGCGATGCCTCAACACATCGAGTTTGTTGAGAAGCTGCCCAAGACACGCAGCGGTAAGATTATGCGCCGGCTGCTGCGCGCGCAGGAGTGGGGCGAGGAGATCGGCGACACTAGTACACTCGAAGACGATTAACTTGCGGCCTAGCCACTAGGACATGGAAACAACAAGGAGCGAACGATGAGCGACGATATGCGTGAGAAGATCATTGAGTACATCTACGACGAGTACGTTGAAGATGATTCAATGGAGATCGGTGACGACACCCCGCTGATTTCCAGCGGTCTGGTGGACAGCTTCTCCATGGTCAGCCTGAAAATGTTCCTGGAAGAAGAGTACGACATCAAAATGACCGACGAGGAAGCGAGCACCGAGGCGTTTGATACCGTCGCGCGGATTCTCGATCTGGTCAAGCGCAAGCTGGCGAAAAGTTAAGCAGGCGCGCATGCCCCGCAGCAGGCTGTGTGCTGCTAAGCTAATCTATGAGGTGAGGTTTCATGGCTTACACCGATGCGGTAAAAGCCCAATTTGCAGGTACGCTGGCAGAGATTAAAGACGCAGGCTTGTCCAAGGACGAGCGCTTTATCTGCGGTGAGCAGGGAGTTGAGATTGAGGTAGAGTTTCCGCGCGGCAGCGACAAGTTCAAAGTGCTTAACTTCTGCGCGAACAACTATCTGGGCTTGTCCAGCCACCCCGAAGTGGTCAAGGCCGCCCATGAGGGGCTCAACCAGCGCGGCTACGGCATGAGCAGCGTGCGTTTTATCTGCGGCACCCAGGATGTGCACAACGACCTGGAGCACGCCGCGGCCAAGTTCCTTGGAAAAGAGGACAGTATTCTGTTCGCCAGCTGCTTCGACGCCAACGCGGCTGTGTTTGAGGTGCTGTTCACCGAGGAGGACGTGCTGATCAATGATCGGTTGATCCACGCCAGCCTGATCGACGGCATCCGGCTCTGCTCCGCCCAGCGCGACAGCTATAAAAATGCCGACACCGGCCACCTGGCCAAGAAGCTGAAGCTGTGGAAAGAGCGGGCGCGCAACATGTGTGTGATCACCGACGGCGTGTTCAGCATGGACGGCATTCTCGCTCCGCTGGATGAAATCGCGGACGTCTGTGATGAGTATGGCGCGCTGCTGCTCGTGGACGACAGCCACGCTTCGGGTTTCATCGGCAAGACCGGGCGCGGCACTCCGGAACACTTCGGGGTGATGGACCGCGTGGACATCATTACGACCACTTTGGGCAAAGCGCTGGGCGGCGCGTCCGGCGGCATAGTCGCGGGCCCGCGCGAAATCGTCACGATGATGCGTAATAAGGGCCGCCCCTACCTGTTCAGCAACGCCGTGCCGCCGCCGATCGCTTACAGCGCGATCAAGGTCATCGAGCTAATTAGCGGTTCCACCGCGTTGCGCGACAAACTGGAGTGGAATGCGAAGTATTTCCGCGAAAAGATGGAAGCGGCGGGATTCGATTTAATCCCCGGCCAGACGCCGATTGTGCCGGTAATGCTAGGCGATGCCAAGCTGGCCAACGATTTCGCGCGCGAAATGCTGTTCGAGGGTATCTATGTGATTGGGTTCAGCCATCCTGTGGTGCCGATGGGTAAGGCGCGCATCCGGACGCAGTTGTCCGCGGCGCATACGAAGGAGCACCTGGACAAGGCAGTCGACGCCTTCATCAAGGTGGGCAAGAAGCTGGGAGTGGTCAAGTAACTCCACCCAGCATGACGGAGTAAGAAATGATTTGCGGCAGCGCCTGGTTCGCCAGGGCTGCCGCTAAACATTTCGGACCGGATTAGGAAAATGTTCTTCAAGATTATGCTTGCGTTTAGCTTGCTGGCTGTCATTGTGTTTGGATGTATAGTGATTGACAGCCCTAGACCGCCGTATACGTGGTTTCTCGCCCTTTCGATTCCTGGTTTGGTTTCACATGTCTGGCGAGAGCGTAATTCTCGGCAATCGTAATTCCTCACCTTATACTGTATTCAATGCCCGACGGCAATCCCAAAGAGGTTTGGCGCTGCGCCTATTGGCGGGTCGAGGAGCGCACATACACCGGCCCGGACGGGGAGGCGCGCACCTGGTGGTCCGTCAAACGTCCCAATCCGCATACGGTGCATATGCTCGGCATCACGCCCCAAGGTTACGTGCCGGTGCTGCGCCAATGGCGCGTACCGTGCCAGGACTGGGTCTGGGAACTACCCGCCGGGTTATGCGATGTGGCGGAAGAACAGCCGCAGCAAGCTGCGCAGCGGGAGTTGATTGAGGAAACCGGTTACGCCAGTGGCGAAGTGCATCTGCTGTTCACGGGCACCGTCAGTCCAGGCTTGACCGATGAACTTTATAATGCGTTCTTGTGTCTAGAACTTGAACGCACCGCCGAGGGCGGCGGCGTGGGCGGCGAGAAGATCGAGGTGCATCTACTCCCGTTGTGGGAAGTGAAACGCTTCCTGCTCGCCGAAGCTGCGGCGGGCCGCCTGGTGGACGCGAAAATAATGACGCATTTGACGCTGGCGATTGATAAACTAGGTGCATTGGCGCAAGAAGAATACGAGCGCACGGGGGTGATTGGGTCGAAGTACAGTGATTACCTTGCGAAGCTGATGTACAGCGAGTACACCGATCAGCACAATCCCGCTGGGCCGGCGGGGAATCCTGCGGAGCGCTAGCGCGATGCTTGAATTCCTTCGCCCCGCCTGGTTGTTGCTGCTGATCGCCTTGCCCGCGATCTGGTTCATCGCGCTGCGGTTCAGCTATGCCAGCCTGGGGCCGGCCCAGAAATGGATCAGCCTGGCCATCCGCACCATCATCTGGCTGTTGCTGGTGTTCAGCATGGCCGGAGCGCAATTCGTGCGCATCTCCGACCGCGTCAGCGTCGTCGTCGCCTTGGACTCGAGCGACAGCGTGGACGAGTCGCAGGTGGCGGGCGTGATGCAAGCCCTGGATCAATCGCGCAAAGAGATGCGTAAGGACGACTCGTTGGGTAAGGTGAACTTCGGAGCGGATGCGTACCTCGAGTACCTGCCCCAGCCCGGCGTGGACAAGGAGATGCTGGAGAACTGGCAGACCAAGCCGCGCGCGAACTTTACCGACATCTCCAAAGCGCTGCGCCTGGCGGTGGCGAGCTTCCCGGCCAATTCGCAAAAACGGCTGGTGCTGGTGACTGACGGCAACGAGAACGTTGGCAATGCGCTCGCGGAAGCGCGGGTGGCGCGTGATAACGGTGTGGAAGTGGTGGTGGTGCCGCTGCGAAGCGCGAACACCGAAGAGGTTATTCTCAGCGACCTGCAAGCGCCGCCGCAAGCGAGCCTGGGTGAAACCGTCAATGTCCGTTTCGTCCTGGATAGCACGGTGGCCACCCCGGCCACGGTGAGTTTGATCCGCAACGGCCAGTTCGTGGATAAAGTGCCGATTAATGTGCGCCCTGGCAAGGAAGTGTATGAGTTCCCGATGACTGTGGATCAGGCCGGTTTCTTCACCTACGAACTGGCGGTGGAACCCCAGTACGACACCGTGATGGAGAACAACCGCGCCTACACCTTCAGCGTGGTGGGCGGCCAGCCGCGCCTACTCTACGCGACAGGTGACGCCAACGAAATCAAATACCTGCCGCCGGCATTGCGCTCGCACACGATCAACGTAGATGCCGTACCGCCTGGCGGCATCCCATATAGTATGGAGGACTTCCAGCAGTATGATGCAATCATCTTCAGCGATGTCGCCGCGTATGACATCACCGACGACCAGATGAAGATGATTCAAGTGCTGGTGCGCGATTTTGGCCGCGGCTTCATGATGATCGGCGGCGATAAGAGCTTCGGCCCGGGGGGCTATTTCGAAACACCAATTGAACAGACCTTGCCGGTGGATATGGACTTCCGCCGCAAGAAGATCACACCGAGCACGCTGGTCGTCTGCCTGATCGACAAGAGCGGGAGTATGGGCGAGACGGTTGGCGGCGTGACTAAGGTCTCGATGGCTAAGGAAGCCTGTAAAGCCGTCGTTAAATTACAGACGGATCGCGACTATGTCGGTGTGATGGGATTTGACGCGGTCGGACAGTGGGTTGTGGAGCCGACCACCGGCATCAACAAGGAAGTAACGCTGAATACCATCAGCTCAATACAGGCCGGCGGCGGCACGGACCTGTACCCGGCGATGAAAGCGGCCTGGGAGGCGAGCAAGGGAGTTCCGGCGCAGGTGAAGCATTTTATCGCCTTCACCGACGGGATTGTCGCGCCGGCGCCGTTCGAAGAACTGACTGCCCAAATGGCGGAAGACAACATTACCGTTTCGACGGTGGCTTTCGGCACGGACGCCGATATTCCCTTCCTGCAGCAGCTCGCGCAAATGGGCGGCGGCAACATGTATGCCGCCAATAGCCTGCACGATCTGCCAAAGATCTTCACGCGCGAAGTGTTCATGGCTAACAAGGCGACGCTGACAGAGGAGCCGTTCCAACCGATCCTGGCCCAAAGCCATCCGCTAGTAACGTCGATTGGCTGGAGCAGTTCGCCTTTGCTCTACGGATATGTGGCGACCGCGGCGAAGGACGAGGCTGAAGTGCCGCTGGTGACCCATAAGGATGACCCATTGTTGGCCGTTTGGCGCTATGGCCTCGGCAAGAGCGCCGCTTTCACCAGTGACGCGAAGAACCGCTGGGCCAGGGACTGGCTGGGCTGGGGCGGGTACGAACAGTTTTGGAGTGGCGTGGCGCGCTGGCTGCGGAGCGATCTCGACTCCAGCGGGGTGGACGTGCGTACCACGCTGGCCGGCAACCAAGGCTTGGTGCAAGTCAGCTTGGTGGACAAGGAGCAAGGCTTTAACAATGCCGGCGAGCTAACCGCGCATATTACCGATCCGGAACTCGAATCGCAGAACGTGCAACTCACTCAAACCGGTCCCGGCGAATACGAAGGGCGTTTCCCCATCACTGCCAACGGCAACTATTTCATCAACGTAGTCCAAACGGCAGATGACGGTGCAGGGCAGGCGATTCCGGTACGGGCGCAGGCCAGCGGGCTTGCCGTGTCGTATTCTCCGGAATATCGCAACTTCCGTCCGGACACGTTCCTGCTCAGCCAGCTCCAGGCCAGCAGCCTGGCGCCGGAAGGCTTGCAACTCGAACGACTGTTCACGCAAGCTCGCAAACCCGCCCGGCGTCTCGAACCGGCTTGGGAGTTATTCACGTTGATTGCGTTATGTCTGTGGCTGCTCGATATCGCGGCGCGGCGCTTGGCGATGGATACTGCGGAATTCAAGCTCATGCTCGCCGGAGCGCTAGGCGGGGCGGGCGGACGGCGCGCCATCGCCGCCGCGGAGAGCCTCGGCGGATTAATGCAGGTCAAGCAGCGCACGCAGGAGCGCATCACGCACCAGCGCGCCACCAGGCCGGAGCGCACCACGCCGGCGTTAGACGAACTGCGCGGCGAACAAGCCCAGCCGCCAGCTGAAGCTGGAAAACAGAATCGTTTTACCCCGGCACCGCCTGGCAGCCAGCCGCACCGGCCTCCCGCTGTCAAATCCACGCCGGATCCGCAGCCGGGTTTGAGCGATATACGTTCGAAGCTTGGCAGCCGGGAGGCAGCCTCCAGCGGCGCAGCCGAAGACTGGCAGCAGCGCCTCCAGCGCCAAACCGAGGAGAAACGCAGCCAAACGCCGAAGCAGGAACAAAAAGACGTGACAGCGCGGGAGATGACCCAGCGCTTGTTGGATCGCAAGCGCAAGGATCGGCATGACTAGGCTAGGTGTGATACTACTGCCGGCCGGATTGCTGCTCGTGCTTGCTCTGGCAACCAGTTGTCCACCGGCTCCGGTCTCGCAAGACAGCGTTATGCCGAAGGCGGCAGCCGAGGCGCGGCTGAGTGAAGCCGACCTGTCGGCCCGACCTGCGCACTATGGCAACAGTCCTGAGGCGTGGCTGACCGACCGGGGCGGCAACAGCGATGGCGGCTTTTGTTCCGCAAGGCTGCAGCTACCCTTGGCCACCGAACCCGCTTGGAAGTTTGACTACTCTGCGGCTGAGTTCTCAGCCCACCCGGCGCGCTCGCTCGTACATTATGCAGGAACGATGTATCTCGCCGCGGACAGCCCGCAGTTAGTAGCGCTCAAAGCCGCCACGGGTGAAGTGGTAATCAACCAAGACGTTTACTCCCATGACAATTCGGACACGTTGGAGCAAATCCAGCGGATTTATGCCCATCCGCATGGCCTGCTGATTGGACAAGACCATCTCGGGCGGTATTACGCCTGGGATTTAGTTGCTCCGGGACTGCCGCGGCTCTGGCTCGGCCCGCCGATGAGCATTGACTCAGGTTTTGTCACCGATCGCAACCTGCTACTGACTAGCTGGGGAGACCAGCTCTACGGCCTGGACGCACTGACCGGCGAGCAGCGTTGGTCCTTCCCGACAGGCAGCCAGCCCGGCGGAGTTGTGCTGGCGCGAGATGGCATGATGGTGTGGTGGAACGCCGAGGGGCGGCTGTTAGCGTTGGACAGCCAGGATGGTTCATTGAAATGGAGCATCACTACCACGGATTTGATTGATCGCGCAGTGATCGATGAAACGCGTGCGGAAGTGCTTGTCGCCTATGGCACCGAATACTTGGAGTGCCGTAACCTCATGGATGGCGTTGTGCTCTGGCAATACTCCTGGCAAAGCCTATTCCCGCCTGAGGAACGTGCGCGCAGATTCGAAGCAGTGTCGCAACGCATCGGGCGTAATGCCAATGGGATGAACTGGCACGGGACCAACAACCGGGTGGACGACATTGCGCTGACGCAGACCGGCGTGGTGTTTGCTACAGCCAGCGGGCATGTGTTTAGACTGAGTCACATCGGAACTGAGCTTTGGCGGTACACCGGCCAAGGGACGGTTATACGCCTGCTCGCATTTGACAACGCAGTGCTCATCTGTGCCCTATACGTCAGTCCGGAAGCGCTGGCCTGGGAGCGTGCGGTATTCTGCCTCGATGAGCCTGACTGGCCAATGCTAACGCAAATCCGCGCGGAACAACATGCGGCAAACGAACAGGCTGGCCAACAGCCACCGCCGGATCAATCTGGTGCCGAGATCCAACTGACTACGCCTGAGGCAAGCCCGCCACGCAAGGAAATCTTCACCCGGTTCGCCGCGCTTTCCCTCGAAAACGGCCACGAACTAAGCGTTGTCGAACCAGATCTCCAGCCAGCCTCAGCACTTATTCCGGCAGGCGGAAATTTGGTCTATGCGGAAGCGCCTTGGTACTGGGCTTATTCTGGCAGGACGGAAAATGACAACCGTCTGCGCGTCATAGCTTATCCTTGGATTGAGCGGGAGGGCACGTAACAGTGTGGTCGATTATCCGTAAGGAATACCGCCAGCGCGCGCGCGGCGTTGCGACGCTAGGGCTGGTCATCACTTATACGCTGATTCTTGGCGGAGTGGCGTTCTTCGTCTACCTCACCGCCTATGCCGCCCTGGCCAATAATTCGCGCACATCGGGCGACGTCGGCTTGGCGATGGCAGTGGCTGTGTTTATCGCGCAAATGATCATGGCGTTGTTGCTGGCGTTATCCCTGAATGCAAGCACTATCGCGCATGAAAAGGATCAGGAAACCTTCGATCTGCTCAATCTGACCTTATTCAGCAGCATTGAGATCGTCGCCGGGAAATACTTCAGCTCCACCGGATTCCTGTTCATCCTGGTGGTGACTGCAGTACCGATCTACGCGCTCGCATTCACGTTTGGCGGTTTAAGCCTCGACGCATTCTGGCAGCTCGCCGCGGTCGTGGTCGCGATGACGCTGTTCATCAGCAGCATCGGCTTGATGCTCTCGCTGGTGAGCGCCGATGTGCGGACTGCCTTGGGCCGCAGTTTCTTCACGCTAATTGTGATTGCCGTGGTGACCGCCATCGCCGGCGGATCGCTCGTGGGCAGTTTGGATCAAACGCCGCCGAATCCAGTGACATACTGGATCGGCACATTGTCGTTGCTGCTTAATCCACTCTGGGCGGCGATCGACGTGTTCAGCCCATTATCCCAGAACCTGCAATGGCCTTCGCCGCAGCCGGCGGTGGTGCCATATTTACTCAACAGCCACCTGCTATGGGCTTACAGCGCAGGGTCGCAACTCCTGGCGGCGGCGGCGATCATCGCAGCAACCGCCGGGTTCTACCCACGCTACCGGGCCAGCCAGCAAGGAGGGGGAGTATGAGCCGCCGTACGCTGTTATGCCTGCTGAGTTGCGCGTTCCTGCTCCTTGCCCCTAACCTCGCGCTGGCCAAGCCGCCTGAAGGAATCCAAATCAAAATGGAGGTCGGCTACAACGGGTGGGTCCAGCTCGGCCGGGTTAATCCGGTCATCGTCGATCTCGATAACCAAAGCGCGGCCACGAATCTTAGCGGTGATTTAGTGCTGGAATATAACGGCGTGGAGTATGTCACCAAACTAGATCTGCCCACACCGTCGCGCAAGCGGCTGTACCTTTACTTCCCCTGTGACGCATACACGCCGTATTTAATGCTGCGGATCCGCACCAAGAGCTACACCGAGCAATTTGAGCTGAGCAATGTCTACCGCACCTTTCCGACCGAAGATCTGAACATTATCGTGCTCACACAACAAACGGGAAGCTTGGGTCCTGTCAATGGCCAAACCGCGTCCCGGCTCTACCGCGACCTGTACGGCAACCAGGTTAGTGATTTGGGAGTATCGAAAATTCACGTTGCGTACTACAACTTGGAACAGATTGATCCCAATCCTAAATTTTTCGCCAGCGCTGATGCAATAGTGTTAGCTGATATCGATTATCAGCAGGTTTCCCAAGAATTAGCGGAGGTGCTGCAAGCCTGCGTGTCAGGGGGGCAAAGCATCGTATTCTCGCTGGGATTGAACGGCCCGGCGATTGCTGCCAGCCCGTTAGCAGGGCTATGCCCCTTGCAAGCCCAACGCACGGTGCAGATACCGGCGCTCGGACGGTTCGGCGAGCAGTACGGCTTAGGCGCCGCCACGGCTGCGACCTTCGCCGCCGGGCGCGTGCTGCCGGGGGCGGAGGTCCGCGCGTGGGCGGGCAATCAACCGGCGGTGGTGCGCCAGCAACGGGGCAGCGGTTATAGCACCGCGCTCGCTTTCGATATCACCGCGGTCCCGTTCAAGCAAAGCCCGGCGCTGGCGGCAATTTTTGCCGACCATGCGTTGACGCTTAGCGACAGCGTTCATGTCTCCAACTGGTATATCCATCCTGAACAGGTGCAAGACATCCTGGGCCTGCTGAACGAAGCCAAGCCGATGTCACCCGGATTCGTCTTCTTGTTCCTGCTGACTTATGTCGTCCTGATCGGCCCAGCCAATTTCCTGATTCTGTCGAGGATGAAGCGCCATACCCTAGTCTGGATCACAATTCCAGTGATCATTGTTAGCTTCGGCTATCTTGGCTTATCCACCGGCTACCTGTACCGCGGCTCGGATAACGTCTGCGCTTACTTCCAGGAGCTGCATGTCTTCCCGCACGCCAGTTACACGCCATACCAGAATGTGATGCTGGTGTTCACCGCTGAGCGCACGAGTTACACGCTGGAGGTGCCGGATCGCAGTGCGTTTATCTATCCCGATGTCCCGGCGGTAATCCTCGGCCCGCATTTTGGCGGCGGCGGCGGCCTGCGCGGGATGTCCGGCGGGCAGGTTGATGATACCGATCAGCCGAAAATCACTACAACCCAAGGCAAGTGGACGCAAAAGACCTATTTTTACCAAGGCTATCAGAGTTTGGCTGGTTCGGTTTCCAGCGCTCTGCAAGCGCAGCGTGACCAATCGCAGCTAAACGGGATTTCAGGCACTTTCACACTGGACCTCCCATACGAATTGTACGACTGCCGGTTGCTCGCGCCTGGCCAGGACATCTATCTTGGCGATCTGGAAAAATCCGTGACGGTCGATCCGGTGGCTTGGGTTGCCCAGCGCAACTCCGAATTAGCCAGCGCCGAGGATTATCTCACCGGCGCCCGCGGCAGGTTTGTGGAACTGGCGATTGCCGCTGCAGACCTCGGACTGATCTACCGCGACGAAGCACTCCTCATCGGCTTCACAAAGGATCTCAGCGCACTCGCGGAATTCAAACGCCCCCATCAGGAGTACCTGCTTTCGATGGTAGTGATCCACCTGCCGGTCGTAACAAACATCCCGGAGGATGGCGCGGCGCGCATTGCCCGGTGGAGATTGTTGGGCGGGAAAGGTTTCAAGCTCCAGCCCAACTACTACGGGCAAGGTTACCGCCCGGAAATGCGGCAGTACATCATGGAGCCGAAGGGCTATGTGGACTTGTCGTATCAGGTTGCAGGCGACATCAACAAGACCACGGCGCTTTCCTTGTTAGTCGAAGCGTCGACCAGTTCAACACTAGGCGAACAGCATATTACAGACCTCAATACGTATCTTGAGGCGTTTGGAAAGACACCTAATGGCTGGCAGCCATTGACTGTACCGAATACCGATTACACCATTTACACGCCTGTCTCAGGCTTGCTGGATGAAAACCGCGAGGCGGTGATCAGGATCCAAGCTCGGGATACCTGCGTCCTGACCTTGCCGCGGCCATCGATGTAGCAGTCCATGCTGGTCGCCGACTTGGCAATTAAAAACCCGGCAACCTCATGGCTGCCGGGCTTTTCGTGTCCAGGTAATCTATGCCACGCAGGTTATTTCTTCACAGCTTTGCGAATGGCTGCGATCAGCCCCGCGCTGTCATGCTCCTTCAAGTCGTAGCTGACGCGCGTGGCGGGTTTATCGATTTTGATCACCCGTCGCAGATCGATTGGCGTGCCAATCACAACCGCATCACACTTCACCGCGTTGATCGTCTGCTCCAACTCCTTGAGCTGTTCGTCATAGTAGCCCAGGGCCGGAACGAGCTTGCCCAGGCGCGGGAACTTGGCGTAGGCTGCCTTGATGCTGCCCACCGCGTAAGGCCGCGGGTCGATGATCTCGCCGACGCCGTTACGTTCGCAAGCGACGAAGCCGGCGCCGATGTTCATCTCGCCGTGGGTCAGCGTCGGGCCGTCCTCGACGACCAGCACGCGCTTGCCCTTGATCAAGGACGGGTCGTCCACGGTGACGGGGCTGTCGGCGGTGATGATTGTCGCCTTGGGATTGCGCGAGACGATGTTGCGCTTGACGGTCTCGATATCCTCAGGCCTAGCGCTGTCGCACTTGTTGATGATCACCACATCGGACATGGTGATATTGGTCTCGCCCGCCCAGTAGGTCAGCTCATGGCCGGGGCGCAGCGGATCGGCGACGGTGATGGTCAGGTCGCTTTTGTAGAAGCTGGGGTCGTTGTTGCCGCCGTCCCACAGCACCACGTCCGCTTCCTGCTCGGCCTGGCGGATGATCGCGCCGTAATCCACGCCGGCGTAGATCACATAGCCCGCGGCGATGTGCGGCTCATACTCCTCCATCTCCTCAATAGTGCACTCGTGCTTCTTGAGGTCGGCGATCTCCGCGTAGCGCTGCACGGCCTGCTTGGCCAGGTCGCCGTAAGGCATGGGGTGGCGGATGCTGACCACCTTTTTGATGCCAAGGTCGTTCTTGAGAATCTCAACCACCCGGCGGGTAGTCTGGCTCTTGCCGCAACCGGTGCGTACGGCCAGGACGCTGATGACTGGCTTAGCGCAGGGGATATGCCCATGGCGGGGAGCGAGCAGGATAAAATTCGCTCCAGCACTAAGTACACGGTTGGCGATTTGCATCAGGTTAACGTAATACACATCGCTATAGCTAAACGTGCACAGGTCGATGTTGTGCTGTTTAATCAGTTCTTCCAGCTTTTCCATCGGTTCGATGGGGATGCCGTGAGGGTAGAGCTTGCCGGATAGTTCCGGGGGATAGGCGCGGCCATCGATCTCGGGGATCTGCGTCGCGGTGAAGGCGACCACTTGGTAATTGGGATTATCGCGATAATAGGTATTGAAATTGTGGAAATCGCGCCCTGCGGCGCCGATGATAATAACCTTCTTCGCCATTGCTACAGTGCCTCCTGCTGGAGTGTGCCAGCTCACAGTGAAGCCGATTGGACTCTTTCGTGATTGGGATGGCTGAGCCGAGGGCTAATAGTCGAGAGCCCAGCCGTGCCAGCCTAGGTGGCTGCGAAGAGTAGTGATTAACTGCCTCGGCATGCGCAGATTCTAACATAGCGCAGGAATAATCTTATTACGGGACTGGCTCTGAGACAGCGGGCATCTCAATGCTGTCGTCGGCGGTACCGGTCCAGGGGCCGCCAAAGGGAGCAGCTTCATAATCGTCCAGCCACCATACGCCATCGAGCGTATTGAATTCCGGATCGACTATGAATGCGGCATAACCGGCGCTTTTGGTTTGAGTTTCCTCCCACCGCATGGTCAGCACACCAGGTAAATAGCGCCCGCCGATGGAGCGTTCGTATTCTCCGTACACCACGCCATGGAAACCCAGATCGCCAACCTCGGTGAAGATCATGTTTCCGAAGGTAGTCGCGAACCGGTTGCGGGTGATCCGTTCGCCGCCTGAAACCGGCAGCCGGACAAACCAGTGGCCCAGTTTTTGATCGTAGCTCCAAAGGAACAGGAAGTCGTGGTTGAACATCTGGCCGTAGAGCGGTACCGCATCCATTCCCGTGGTTTGCAGGGAGAACTGCCCCGGACCAGGCTTGGCCCAGTTGCCTTCTAGGAATTGAGTCTCCTGCTCAGCCTGCCGGATTTGCCAGATCATGGTGTGGTCTTCCCGTAAGTCCAGGATGTCCATGTCTGCATTCGCTGGCAGGTTGAGGCGCTCGCCGGCACTAATGCAAACCTGCAACCACTGACCCGGGATATCCGCCTCGAGCAGCGTATCTTCAGTGGAGAGCGCGGGACCACGGGCGGCGGGCAACTCGATTGCTTCCTCCCCGGTTGGTGCCTGATCCGCGCCGGCGGATTCGGCTTCGCTGGGAAGCAGGCTGGAGTCGGGTGTGTAACCTGGCAGCTCCCACGGGTGTGTGGCAGTGCCTTGCCGTGCCAGGGCTTCCGGCGGAATATCCCTCGGACAGCCCAGGACGGCGAGCAGCAGGCACATAAGGGCGATGACGGCAATCCTCACGATGAAATTGTAGCTTAGTCCCTCGGAGAAGCGTTTTGTTGATACGGTACAATTACGCGGTAGATAGTGCATGGTAGAATGACTCGAGGTGGGTATGTACCCAAGTGGGATTATGCTTCCCTAGGTCGGCAATGTATGTCTGCAATGTGCAGGACTATCCTAGCGATTAATTGCGCCACGGAAGAGCAAGCGTCTCTTCACGCCTTGCTGGACAGGCTGAACATCGCCGTGGAATTTGCGAAAGCTCCGCAAGACCTTGGGGAGTTAGTAGCAGACGCGAATCCTGACTGCGTGATCATCGATTGCTGCGACGATGGCAAGCTCATCGAGCAGATTGCCGCTTTGCGCGAGAACACGAAGCTGGACAGCATTCCGGTGATAGTGATGTGCCGGCCGGGGACGGAAAACATTCGCAATGCAGCCTTGGAAGCTGGTGCTAACAGCTCGTTGTTTAAACCAGTCGCGGTGGAAGAGCTGACAGCCACTTTGAATGTCCAGATGCGTTTTCGCCGGCTGCAACTGGACTTGCATGAGCAGTTGGAGATTAACCAGCGTTTACTAACGCGCCTGCAGGCTGACCTTGCCTTGGGGCAGCAAGTGCAACAGAGTTTCCTGCCGCCCAACCAGCTGCGGACCGAGAACTTCAACTTGGATGCGCGGCTGATTGCGGGCGGCGATCTTTCCGGCGATTACTTCGACTATAAGCTCATCACGCCGGAGCGCTTGGCCATCTTCCTCGCGGACGTGTCCGGCCACGGGGTGGCGAGCGCGTTGCTTGCCAGCAGACTTAAAGCCTACTTTGACGAAAACTACAGGCGCTGCCACCGCCCGCGCTTATTCCTGGAGCAGCTTAACCGCGTGCTGATCGACCTTGGCGAGCACTATCACATCGCTACCGCGGTGTGTATCCACATCGACGTGATGGAAACAGAGGTGGTCTATGCCAACGCCGGCCACCGCACCGTCTACTGGCTCGACCCAGAGAGCGGCCGGCATGCGGAACTGGCCGCCAGCGGGCCGGCGATGGGCATGTTTGACGAATTCGAGCTGGTGGAAAACACCCGCGGATTCCTGCCCAGCCGCAACC
>CAYXMN010000025.1:20900-21577 GCA_964465955.1 uncultured Planctomycetales bacterium | reverse complement strand
CAAATAGGGGAACTTGGCGCGAGGGAATTTAGCTCGCCATCTCGCGACAGCAGCACCTGCCGCACCGAAGCCAATCATCAGGATGGCGATCGCGGAGGCTTCAATGACGACAAGCAAATGGCTCATTAGGTCTAGCGTATCGAACTGCTGCGCGCTGTAACGCGCCGTGCTCCATTGGACGTAGGTCAGTTGGCAATTGATATACATTGCACAGGCTAAAACAAGCCAGAGGAAGCGGTTGGCGAATAACTGCTTAATGAATGTTTCGCAGGCGTTAGCCCAGCCCGGCGGATTGGTACCGCCACTATGCCCGGCTGCCACCTCCGGCAGACTGACTGCTGCAGCATCCATGGCAACCTGTTCAACCGCTGTTTGATCCACCATCACTATTCCAGTATTCCCCAGAGCATGTCGAAATAACCATGCAGGAAACTAATCAAAATCAGCGCCACAATCACCGCCATTATCAATATCAATACCGGTCCGGCAAATTTGGCGGAGTTCTTGATTTTATACTCCGCTTCACTGCGGAGATATTGCGCTGCAGTCAGCAGCGAATTATCCAAACTGCCGGCAACCTCGCCGCTGCCCACGAGGTTATGCACCACCGGCGGGAACACCGCTTGGTGCCGGATTGAGTCTTCCACCGTGTTGCCGTTGCGCACGCCGCTGTAAAC
>CAYXMN010000025.1:17427-20890 GCA_964465955.1 uncultured Planctomycetales bacterium | reverse complement strand
GGATCTTGACCTGGGGGCAACCATCCGCGCCCTGCAGTACAAGCGGATGCTGGACAACGGGCTCGACCGCTTCTAAACCTTCCAGGTATGGCACTCCGGCGCGGATGAGCAAACCGAAAGTCTGGCAAAAGCGCGCCACAGCCAGTTGTTGCATGATGCCGCCGAAGAACGGCACAACCATCATGACATGCCGGGCGAAGCTCTGAGTGGTGCGCAGGCGTAATACGAGCCAAAATCCGATTATAGCTAATATAGTAAAGCCCAGCCCCTTGGCCATTGATTGCGACATGAATCCGAGAAAGGCGAGCACCGCCGCCGCGCCGGCGGCGGTAAGCAGCACGCAGCCAGGGTAAAGCATTGCCTGCTGGATCGTACGTTTCAACTCAGTCTCAGCGTCAAAGAAGTCCGCGAGCAGCTGAAAACCCCAAGCGAAATTGCCGGTTTGTTCGCAGGCGCCGATAATCGCGGGCACTACCGGATTAAACAGCGCACGGTAAGCGCGGAAATGCTCGCTCAGCGGTTCGCCTGATTCGGCGGCGCGAGCAATGTCCTCCAAGGCGCGGCGCAAATGCAGCGGCCCGGTGTTGGCAGCCTGGACCAGCGCCAGGTTGACCGGGACGCCGGCGTTCAGCAGCGCGGCTATCTCGCGAAAGGCGATTGCCAGCACGTGGGCCGATACGCCAGGGGTGAGCGCAGCTGCAGCCCGGTAGGACATGGAGCAAGTATAGCCGTCGGGCAGCGGTAAAATATGGCCGGAGGTGCGGCCATGCCAGTAGGTCCGGCGGATAACGTGTTTGTGAAGATCCTCAACGGGGAAATACCCAGCACTGAGGTGTGGTCCAACGACAAAGTTTATTGCTTTCTCGACCTTTTCCCGCAGAATCCCGGCCATACGCTGGTGGTACCACGTAACTACTCAGCGAACTATCTGGAGGCGACTGAGTCGGATATCGCGGAATGTTGGGCTGCCATCCGTAAGCTAGTCCCGGCGATCCAATCGGCGACAGCGGCCAAAGGTGTTAGCGTCCAATCTAATAAAGGCCGCGACGCAGGACAGCTGATTGAGTATTTGCATTTCCACATCATTCCGCGCCACCCCGGCGATCACGTGAGCATGTACGAGCTTGGACCGCAGCAGACGCCTGAGCAGCTTAGCGAAATGGCATCCAGGATCAAGCACTACCTAGCAGGCTAGGTTGAAATGCAGGCCGCCGCCGCCTAGAGCAAACCGGGAGGGGGAGATGGTCGGGTGGGCGAGATTTGAACTCGCGACCTCTGCGTCCCGAACGCAGCGCTCTAGCCGGGCTGAGCCACCACCCGATGGGGCGTAAATTGTACCACGCCTTGGCCTAAGTGCAATCCCCCCGCCCGCCTTTGTTAAAGATTCCGGAAGATGCAGCGCTTAAGCCAAGGCAAGCTCGGGCGCGGTATAATCACTGCACGATATGGACAGCTTAGACAGCACTTCTCGGCCAAATGCCAGCGAAGTCAGAGCCAGCTCCCCCACCTCCAGCACCAAGCAGGAGCGGCAGCGCGGTTTCGACAACCTGATGATGGCGCTTAAACTAGCGCCTGCCGCTGAGCGCTTCAATCTTGCGGTTGACGCGAGCCAGCGTGAGGATTTGAGCGCAGGCAATTGCTGCTGGCGATCCGCCGCTATGTGATCAGCCCGAACCGCGGGGGCAGCCATGATTACAGACCGTTGTTGGACTCGCTTTTGCGCCTGGCGAACCACACCGAACTGCGCATTAAAGCACTAGCGGTTTTCAAAGATGTGCTGGAAGTGCTCGATCGCGATCAAGTAATGCCGCAGTTGCAGGAGCCGCTGGAGCAGCTTGTGCGCGGTTTTGCCCCGAGATCTGCGCAAACCGGGTTCACCGCGGAAATTTTTCTGCGCGCGGCCAGTAAGCTTGAACTGCTGCGCGAGAATGAAGCATTAATCCACCTGTGCAGCCTTGGGTTGTTTTTCTTCCCATTCCATGGCGGCCTCCGGGAACGCCGCGCCGATTATTACATGGATTTGAACAACACCAGCCATGCCCGGCGCGATTATGAGCAGCTCATTGAGCAATACCCCCAGCGCACCGAGTATCGCCTTGATCGCGCGGAGGCGAGCATCCGGCTCGACGAGTTCGAGGAAGCCCTCAACGACTTGCATTTCTATCTGCGCCAAGCGCCGGATGACACCTTGGCGTTGCGCAAACAAGCGGAGTGCTTCTTTCAAATCGGCCGCCACCTTGACGCCTTGAAAACATATACGCGTTTAATCGAGTTGGAACCCGACATCGCTGAACATCTACTCAACCGGGCGCGCGTCAACGAGCAGCTCGACTTCATGGATGAGGCGATCGCGGATGCCAGCCAGGCCCTTGAAGTTGACCAAGCCAGTCCGGAGGCCAAACAGCTACATCACAGCCTGGTGCTGCGCCGCCAGAGCTTTGGGATGGAAGACGACCTCTACAACTCTTACATGCGCGGCGAGGACGAAATCGCCTTTGGCGACGCGAAAATTCCCGAAACGCGGTTTGCGGATGTCGGGGGGCTCGAAAAGGTTAAGCAGATCCTGAAGGAAAGTATCGAGTATCCGCTGAAATATCCGGAATTGAGCAAGCAATATGGCAAGCGCGCCGGCGGCGGTTTCCTATTCTTCGGTCCGCCAGGCTGCGGCAAGACCATGCTGGCTCGGGCAGCGGCAGGAGAATGCGGCGTCACGTTCATTAATGTGAACCTGGCGACTGTGCTCGACAAGTGGGTGGGCAACAGCGAGAAGGCGATTAGCATGATCTTTGCCTCAGCGCGCAAGCGAGCTCCGAGTATCGTCTTCCTGGATGAAGTGGACGCCATTGGCGGCAGCCGCGCCTCGATGCAGGCTGGCTGGGAGAAAAAGCTAATCAGCCAGTTGCTGATTGAACTGGATGGCTTATCCAGTGACAATGAGAACGTGATGGTTCTTGGCGCGTCGAATGCACCGTGGGAAGTGGACTTCGCTCTACGCCGGCCGGGCCGCCTCGGCAAGCTGATTTTTGTGCCACCGCCGGATTCCGCGTCGCGTCGCGATATCTTCGCGTTGTATATCGCCAGAAAGCCGCTCGTTGATCCGGAATTGGACCTGGATGCGCTGGCTAACTTGACCGAGCATTACAGCGCGGATTCCATTCGCGAAATTGTGGAAACCGCCGCGACTATTCCTTGGCGCGAAGCGATCGAGCATGGCAGTGCACGTGCGATTACCCAAGCGGACATGCTAGCTGCCATCCAAC
The DNA here is from genome assembly GCA_964465955.1 of uncultured Planctomycetales bacterium. Classification (GTDB taxonomy): domain Bacteria; phylum 4484-113; class 4484-113; order 4484-113; family JAFGCY01; genus CAYXMN01. The sequence goes on along the minus strand of CAYXMN010000025.1, from coordinate 17,630 downwards.
AAACGCCCGCTGATCTGGCGGAATGGGAGAAGCTGGTCAGCCGCTACGACGAGTTCGCCAAGCAGACCAAGCAAAAGTCGGCAATCGGTTTCCGCAAGCAATCCCCACAAGCTAATTCCCTCGGCTAACGGTGCACGGATTGCTCACTCGCGGGTCATGAAGCCACGTAGATCTGGAACAGCGTGAGCCTTTCAGTTAGTCGA
>CAYXMN010000025.1:0-17417 GCA_964465955.1 uncultured Planctomycetales bacterium | reverse complement strand
CGTTCGCCTCTTCCGGTTCGCTGTCATCTTCGCTGCCGTTTGAGCTCTCCGCACCTTCTTTCATTGCTTTCTCCATCGAATCTTGGAGCTTCTCTGATTCTTCGGTGACGATGTTCACTGGCAGCATGAATCCGTTGTAGATAACGTACTCCATCTGGTACGCCTCGTCGATTTCATCTTCAGGGGTTTCCCCGGAGCCGCCCAGCTCCTGCGCCGCCGCCGGGTCATAGGGGCGCACCAAGGTAACAAGCAGCTCGTTGTTCGTCGGCCAGAATCTGCGTCAGGATGTTATCGAGATCGCGCTCTTCCACATCAATAATCGGACCCATGCCCATCAGGCTGCGACCCTTGCCACCCAGCTCCGAATAGGACACCAGGTCGCCGCCACCATGGACCACGACCATGGTGTTACCTGCTGGGAAGTCGGTGGGGACCTTAACGCTGAATTGGCGCCAGATCGCTTCTTCATGGTATGGCTGCAAGCGGACCTTGACTTGGATTTCATCGCCAGGCTTAAACGTAGGTATGTCACCGGTGTTAGTTAACATCGACATGGAATTGAAGGGGCCCAACACCACGCCTTCCTCACTGTTTGGATCCTGCTCATCTCCTTCGCCGTCCTCAGTCTGGAGCCGCACAATGCGCTGGCCGAAGTAAGGCAATGCATGAGCCAGCCGCGTGCTAATCCGGGTCAGGTCTTCTGCAGTGCTGGACGCTTCCTCTACTTGCTCAGCAGGCTCGGCGTCCATGGCCGGTCCGGCGTCTTCAACTTCCTGGGCTTCCTTGGTGAGAGCTTCAGCTTCGGTATCTGCAGCTTCATCCGTCCCGCCTTCTTCAGTGTCCTGACCTTCCTCTTTGTCTTTATCCCAGACTATTTCCGCATCATCGATCGAAGCATTCACGCGGTTACGGGTGATTTCCATCATGACTTCAATTTTGGTCAGCTTCACATCACGGTAGATGTTGGTTGCCAGCAAGCTGGCCAGCGGGAGCAGGTTGTTGGCCGCGTGGGAGATCACATCCATGTCATCAAAGTAATAATCCGTGCGGCGTAGCGGCTCTTTCAAACCTACCCCCTCAATGTGGTAGGACATCTTCATCGTGCCGCCAGGTTCGCGGTCCAACGCCTCTGCGGCAGCCTGGGTCACCCCAATCGCCACCAGTAACGGCGTATAGTCAGCATGGCGGATGACGTCGTAACGTTTGGTGGCCGAGTGGTTTTTATCTACGTCGACAATTTTCACTTTCACCGGTATCAAATCAGGCTGCTCGTTAAAGCTGCCCCCGCAACCGGCGGCGTTGTCGCGCGTCAAGGTGCCGAGCGTGTTAAGACGCACCCCTTCCTTGAATGGCACTTGGATTGAGCTGTAAGTCCAGGTGATGTAGCCTTTGCCGAGCGGCATGTTAGTCGGCCCTTGGCTGAAGAGCGGGTGGCCAAAGATTAAAATGCGGCCGTCTTTATCCGTATACGTGACTGTGCCGACGGCATACAGCTCGAGGTCGCCTTGCATCAGCGAGACGGCCACGGCGTCTCCCGGCAGCAGTGGTGGGGCGGCTTGCTGAGTGTTGAGCAGCAGGCCCGGACCTTTGTTCTCGTTTTGCAGTAGTCCTAATTCCCCTGCTTTACCCATCGGTTTGCTGACCAGTTCAAGGTCGTTGCCGAAGGTGTTCTTAAGCTGCGGGCCAAAGCTGTCCAGCACGCGCGGGCTAAGCCCGGATGACAGCACCGGCGTGGCGCAGCGTACGGCGCCAAGCTCGGGCCTGGCTTGCCGGCGCATTTCCTGGTTAAACGCTAGCGCTTGGTCCCAATCCTTGAAATAGGTCACCTTCGTCGGTTCTTCCTCACCAACGGGAATGCCGTTGTTATCAGTGGCGGGAAGCACCGTGTTGGTCGAGTATTCAGGTTCGGGAGCATCGGGCAGGGCGGGCAGCATGCTCTGGATCGGCGTGACGCCTGCGATATGCGTGTCCGTGAAGGGCATGCCAGTGCTAATCGCACCGAGCAGTTTATCGCCAAGATAGACCGGGCTGCCGGAATAACCTTGCCCGATACCGCCGGAAAACTCTACCGGGCCGCCGGTGAACTTCATCAATACGAGCGGGCCCCCGTCAAAACCGCCATCCGGGATCAGCTCCAAGACCTCAGCATTAAACTGCTCAATTTTAGTGCCGCGCACCACGGTATAGCCGATGCCTTTGAGGCCGGGTTTTAAATCCTCCAGCGGGAACATCGGCACAGCGAGTGGCGCCGCTGAGGTCGAAGATGCTGGCTCAGGTTCCTGAGCGACAGCAGGAGCGGAGATGAAGAGTGCCCAGCCAATCGCGAGCACAACAGCCACGGTTTTATACGCCACATTACACCTCGTCACGTTACCTTAGATATCCCCGCAAGTCTCTAATTTACGTACCATGTTGGTAGCTGGCCAGGTACGCCTGTTGTTCTTTCGTTAGCTTATCGATACCAACGCCCATCGATTTAAGCTTTAACTTAGCAACTTGTACATCAAGTTCCTGCGGTAAAGTGTACACCTTCCGTTCAAGCTTGCCCGCCTGTTGCGCGATGAACTCCCCGGCGAGCGCTTGGTCGGCGAAGCTTAGGTCCATCACCGACGCCGGGTGCCCTTCCGCCGCGGATAGGTTCACCAGCCGGCCCTCGCTCAGAATGCGAATGCCGCGCCCGTTGGGCAAGGTATACTCGATCACGCCATGCCGCACTTCGCGCCTGGCTTTGGCCAGCTTGCGTAGCGCGGTCAGATTGATCTCCACATCAAAGTGCCCGCTGTTACAGACGACGGCGCCATCCTTCATCTTCAAGAAATGATGCTCATCGATCACGTTAATGTCACCGGTGAGTGTCACAAACAAGTCGCCGTCCGCCGCCGCCTTGAGCATCGGCAATACGGTAAAGCCGTCCATCGTGGCTTCCAGTGCTTTAATCGGGTCGACCTCGGTCACGACCACATGCGCGCCCATGCCCCGCACGCGCAAGGCGAAACCGCGCCCGCACCAGCCATAACCGGCGACGATCACTTTCCGCCCGGCCAGCAGCAAGTTCGTGGCGCGTACGATGCCGTCCACGGTGCTCTGGCCCGTCCCATAGCGGTTATCAAAGAGATGCTTGGTGTCCGCATCGTTCACCGCGACAACCGGAAATCCTAGCGCATTATCCTTTTCCATGGCGCGCAGCCGGATTACTCCCGTTGTGGTTTCCTCGGTTCCGCCGATGACACTGGGCATCACCTCGCGGCGCTTTGTGTGGAGCGTGTTGACTAGATCGCAGCCGTCGTCCATCGTGATGGTCGGCTTGAAGTCCAGGCAAGCATTAATGTGCTTGTAGTAACCCTTGGTGTCGATGCCGTGCACTGCGAAGACGCTGATGCCGTGATCCTGGACCAGGTGGGCCGCCACGTCGTCTTGAGTCGATAGCGGATTGCTGGCGCATAAGCGGATCTCCGCGCCGCCGGCCTGCAGGCAGAGCATCAGGTTTGCTGTTTCGGTGGTCACATGCAGGCAGCCGGCGATACGCTGCCCCCGTAGCGGCTTCTCTTTGCGGAACCGCTCGGTAATGAGTCTAAGCACAGGCATCTCGGCCGCGGCCCACTCCGTGCGGCGTCGCCCTTCAGCAGCCAAATCAATGCTTGCGATGTCATGGATAACGAGGGATTTTGCGCGCGCTGTTGCCATGCTGATCCTCAATCACACAGAATAAGATTCATTCTAGCTTACGGGAGATAAGGCTAGGAGCCTGACCGCTTACTTTTACAAAATGTAATTTAGCCGCATTTGGTAGCATCGTGCAACAATTTCTGATTCATGAATCGTTAAGCAGCACTCAATCCTTAACGGCGTCAGAGTCAGCTAGAAACTTGATTGCTTTTTTGCGTGTTCGCCGGCGTATCGATTTATGGCCGCGCCGATACAGGCGATCTGCTAGTATTCACTCATGCACGAGCTTAGCCTTGCCGTAAGCCTGCCGCGCAACGTTGAACTGAAAGATCCGCTGCTGCTCGCCAGCGGCTGTTGTGGTTACGGCATGGAATATACGGAAATCGTCCATCCTGGAGACTTTGGCGGCATCATCACGAAAGCAGTGAGTATTGAACCGCGTCCGGGTAATCCGCCCGCACGCTTGCATGAAACCCCGGCGGGATTAATGAACTGCATCGGTCTGCAGAATCCCGGCGCGGAAACCTTCTGTAACGAGCAGTTGCAGCAACTCGTTTGGGCCGGCTGCACTTTTTTAGTGAACGCGGTAGGACACAGCGCTGGCGAGTTTGCCGCCGTGGTGACGGCGGTGGAAGCTGCGGTGAGCGATATGCCGGCCAGTACCGGGATCGCACCGGGCGGGCCCGGCCTGCGTGGCGGCCTGGCAGGTTACGAGCTGGACCTGTCATGCCCCAACGTCAAGAGCGGCACGCAGTTCGCCACAGATCTTGCGCTGCTGTGCGAGACAGTCACGGTGTGCCGCAGGTGCACTAAAGCGCTACTGGTCGCCAAGCTCTCGCCGAATGTCGCAGACATCGTGCCGTTTGCCGAAACCGCCGCAGCAGCGGGAGCGGACGCTGTCACCATCGCGAATACTTGGGCCGCGGTGTGTATTAATACGAACACCCGGCGCAGCTTCCTCGCGCGCCCCAGCGCTGGATTGTCCGGCCCGGCGATCCGCGCGGCGACGCTGTACCACGTTTGGCGCTGCCATCGCGCGCTGCCGGACTTGCCGATTTTCGGCAGCGGCGGCATAACGGACACGGACAGCGCATTGCAGTATTTACTGGCCGGCGCGACTGTTTTGGAGTTAGGCACTGGGCTGTTCCTCAATCCCAAATTGCCGCTTGAGCTGCAGAGCGGTATTGCTCAATACCTCCGCGCGCACGGGGCAGCCAGCGTCAGTGAGATCATTGGCGCGTACGACGATACGCCCGTGGCCGGGTAACCGTGGGGAAACTCGGTTAGCCCGCGCTGAGCTTTTCCAGCGCGGCGAGCAGCTCATCGCAATTTTGCTGCATGAGCTGGTCGACGATGCTATTAATCATCGGCCCCAGCAGCGGAATACCTAGCTCGAAATCCACGGCAAGTTCAACCAGACAGCCGCCATCCGCTTCAGTGAAGGTCCATACGCCGTTATAAACTTTCATGTCTCCTTCAACGAGCTCGAATGTGCAGCTCAGAGCTGTCGCGTCCCAAACATCCCTTTCAGTCCATTTCACCTGTTTAGTAAGCGGGCCAACTTTGAAGGAAGCGGCCCAGTAGGTTATGGTGTGGCCTGCGCCGTCGTCCTCCCGGATGGCAACTTCGTCCACATTTGGCAGCACTTCGGGGAAGCGCTCTACCTGCCTGGCGGAGTTGAACACGTGCAGCGCGGAGAAGGGGATGTGGCGTTTGCTGTTGATTGTACCCATCAAGAGCTCCTTAAGTGGTGAGACCGAACTGTTGCATGACTTGCAGTGTGCCGCCTAGCGCGGCGCGGATCCGCTGCAATACCTCTGTGCAGACCTCGCGCGGCATGATCAGCGGCGGTTCCAGGCGCACGACACCCGTGTGGTTCAAGGTGTAGGCGACAAGCACGCCGTGTTCCAGCATGTTGGCGATCATCAACTGGCTTAAATCTGGCGCGTGCAGCTCCAGCCCGATCATCAGCCCGATGCCGCGAACTTGTTTGATGATTTGCGGGAACTCAACGGCAAGTCCTTGCAGCCCAGCCAGCAAGTATGTGCCATTCTCCGCGGCAAGCTGGGCCACATGCTCATCCAACAAAACATCGATTGCCGCCAACGCTGCCGCACAGGCAAGCTGGTTGCCGCCGAAGGTGCTGGAATGAACAGTCGGCGACTCATTGAACGGCTGCCACACCGCAAGCGTACCCATTGTCGCACCGATGGGCATCACCCCTCCGCCTAGCGACTTGGCCAGCACTAGAATATCAGGGGAGACGCCGTCGTACTCGCTGGCGAAGTTGCGCCCGGTGCGTCCCATTCCGGTCTGTACCTCATCCAGAATGAACAGCACGCCGCGCGCGCTAGCCAGTTCACGCACGGCGGACAGGTAACCCGGCGGCGAGACGTGAATACCGCCTTCGCCTTGGACAGGCTCAAGCATCACCGCCGCGGTCTGTTCATCAATCGCGGCATCCAGCGCGGGGATGTCGCCGAACGGCACTTCTGTGAAATGCGGTATTAGCGGTCTAAACGGCTGTTGGAACGCCTCGCGGTGGGTGGAGGATAAACTGCCAAGCGTTTTACCGTGGAAAGCGTTCTTGGCGCTGATCACCCCTGGCTTGTGCGTCGCGAGGCGCGCAAGTTTTAACGCGGCTTCCACCGCTTCAGTACCGCTGTTGCTGAAGAAGGAGTATTCCAACCCAGCAGGCGTGATTTCAGCAAGCTTCCCGGCGAGCTTGGCCTGGAGCGGATTGAGTGCCATCCGGCTGGACATCGGCATCCGATCGAGTTGCTCTTTCACGGCGGCGATGATGCGTGGATGACGGTGGCCGAAATTGAAGGTGCCGAACCCGCCAAGGCAGTCGATCAGCTCGCGGCCGTCGGCCGTGCGAACGAGCCAGCCCTCGGCGTCAACTTCAGCCACGTCCGTGCCCATGAAAGCCAGGGTTGCCAGAAACCCGGCGTTAACGTGCTCGCGGTAGAGCAAACGGAGTTGTTCAGGTTCAGGTATCTGCACGCGGCGATTATAGCAAGCCCGTGGTTAGAGGTTGGGGAGTCCGCCTTCAGGCACCTCAGCCGATTCGATAACTGCATAATCCGAGCTATAGGTGAATTTGTCGGCCGGGATGGCCTCGTTATACTTCACGTTGGTCAGATTCACGGTCAATGTCCATTTCGTGGTAGCGATCAGCATTTTGACCGGCTTGCTTGCATTGTCGCGCCAAAGGTCCACTTTCTCGCCTGCCGGTCCAGTAAGCAGGATGTGCGTCTGGCCTGCCGCTTTCGCCGCCTCATCCTTGACGCTGCTCGATTTCCAGCCCGCGGGGGTTTCGCCAGGTTTGGTGCTGACCAATTCACGCACGCGCTGGAGATAGTCCGCCTTGCTGAATGATTTAAGGTCAAACCGCTGGCCGTTAAGCGTGTCGGGATACAGCAGGGTCGCCTCTAGGGCGGTGAAATCCACTAGTGCGATCATGTCTTCCTGCGTTAGGTTTTGCGTGAATTCCACACGCATTTTAGGCGCAGACCACCAAAGCTTGCCGGACAGGTTAACGTTGAGCGGATGCTCGCCGGTCGTGGTCATGACGCCATCGAAGCTGGCGCTAGCGGTCTCCACCGGCTTCGCGGTGGCGGTAATTGCTAGCGCGAGCATCACCGGCAGGATTATTAACAGAATTCGATGCATGGTTGTTCCTAACACAATTAACTTGATACCCAGGTTCCGGGCTTACGTTTCAGGACGAGGTTTATCCAGTGCTGTTCTAACGAAGGGAACGATCAGCACTGGAGCGAAAGTGTTATTGTAGCCAATTCGCTTGATAATCAGCGCGACTCGCTGCGCATCGTCGAGCGGCATGAAGCCGAACCACGGGGTGTCGCCGGGGGTCAGGCGCACTGGCGGCTGGATCTCGCGTCCGTCGGCCTGGACCGTAAGCTCCACCGCCAGATTGCCTGTGGTATCGCTGGGATGGGTGTCCTCGAACCCAAAGCCGAGATGCAGCTCCGCATATTTGCCGCCGAGGTTGAACTCCAGCACTTGGATTTCACCCGGTTCCGTGTTAAAGCGCCAGCACATGTCGTAGCGCTTGCCACGCACGATACAGCCCGCGCGGGATTCAATCGCTTCAGAGCGCTGGATCGGCGGCAGGCCGGCGAGGTAAGCGTAACCATCGCCGATCAAGCCGGCTCGCTCGGCTTCTTCGCGCGCGATACCACCTTGATCCTGCAGAATGTGATAACTATGCGGCTCCGCGGCGGGTTCTTCCACCGGAGCAGGTTCAACGGCCTCGCGCACCGGTCCCGGCAAACGTTCCAAAGGCAGCAGGCCAGGTTTATAGTAATAGACCAGTACCGCCGCACCGACGGCCAGAGCGATCAGCAACAGCACTACGGTGATGAAGGTACGCATCCCGCGCTCCTTGCTAGTCTCCGGGGCTCAGCGGGCTGGAGTCCATGTCGAGGGGTGGTCCTAAATCGCCGATATCGTAATCGTCAAGGCTGGAATCCATGCCGTAGTCATCCCCGCCTCGCGCCCCGCCGCCGCCGCTTTGGTTATAACCGCCGTAGCTGCGCTGGCCGCCGCCTCCGTCTTCGGCATCTTCTCTGCGTCCGAGCAGTTGGAAGTTACGCGCGACAATTTCAGTCTTGTAATGCTTGATGCCTTGGGGATCGAGCCAGTCGCGCGTTTGCAGCCTTCCTTCAACGAAAACTTGCCGGCCCTTCTTGATGTATTGACCGGCAATCTCCGCCTGGCGCCCCCAGCATACGATGCTGTGCCACTCTGTGCGCTCCTGCCGTTCGGTTCCATCACGTCCGCCAAAGGCTTCCGACGTGGCAAGCGTGAAGTTCGCTACCGGCGTTCCGCCTTGGGTAAAACGGACTTCCGCGTCCCGCCCGACATGGCCGATTAGGATAACCCGATTAACACCTGCTGCCATGCGGCGAGTATAGCATGGTGAGTCATCCGCCGGTTGGGGTAAAATCGTGCTTGTGACATGGTTGATCACAGGCGTCTGCGGGCAAGATGGGAGTTACCTGGCGGAACAACTCATCGCAGCGGGCCGGCAGGTTACCGGGCTGATCCATCCCCATGAAACGGTGCCGCCTTACATCACCGAGCTGGTGAAAACGGCTAAGTTGGAGCTAGCGCCGTGCGACTTGGCCGAGCCCGCAAGTTTCAGGCACCTCTTACGGCGGTTAGCCCCGGAGCGGGTCTTCCATCTTGCCGCAATGTCGCATCCGCTGGCCTGCGAACGCGAGCCGGAGCTGAGCATGCAAGTCAACGTGGTGAGCGTTGAAGTAATCTGCGAGTGGCAAAAGCGCGATAAACCCGAGGCGCGGGTGTTGCTGCCCAGCAGTTCCGCAGTGTTTGGCGAACCAGCGCAGTCGCCGCAGACCGAGGAAACCCCGTCCAACCCCAAGGGGGTTTACGCCTGGCAGAAGCAGCAAGTGCGCAGCCTGGCGGAGCAAGCGCGCACAGCAGGCTTGTTCACGGCATGCCCGATTCTGTTCAACCACGAAAGCCCGCGGCGCGAGGAAAATTTTGTCGTACCAAAGGTTTGCGCCAGTGCGGCCCGGATCGCCGCCGGGGGGCAAAGCACGTTGCGGCTTGGCAACCTTCATGTACGCCGGGATTGGGGGTATGCGCCGGAGTATACCGTCGCCATGGCCTGGATGCTTGACGTGCCTGAGCCGCTGGAACTGGTACTTGCTACCGGCGCCGCGCACAGCGTGGAAGACCTCGCGCGATTAGCCTTCGCTGCGGTTGGCCTGGACTGGCGCGAGCACGTGGAATCCACTGTCGAGCTGCAGCGCGGCGGTGAGCAAGCGACCATCGTGGGCAAGGCTGAACTGGCCTGGCAAGAACTGGGCTGGGAGGCAGAGACGCGCCTGCCTAAGCTGGTAGAGCTTCTGGTTGCACACTACCGGGAGATAGCTAATTAGCGCTGGCAGCCTGCTTCCACTTGATCGTGCATCCTAACGCGCCGGTCTCGGCAGGGTGGGGGGCTTTACCTTGCAAGACGGCGTTGATCGCGTTGAGCAAGTCATGGGAGCGCGCTTTCGACACGTCTTCATGGTTATCATCTATCCTACCGTGATAGCGCAGCTTGCCCTCGTTATCGAACAAGTAAACCTCAGGCGTGCGTTGCGCGCCAAAGGCTTTAGCCACTTCCTGCGAGGCGTCATGCAGGTAGGGAAAGTTGTAATTCATTTCCTGGGCGCGTTCGATCATTTTGTCGAAACTGTCAGCCGGATGGGAATCAGAATTATTCGAGCAGATCGCCGCAAACTTCACTCCCTTTTCTTTAAACTCGCGCTGCATACCAATTACGCGGTCCTGATTTGACATGACGTACGGGCAATGGTTACACCAGAACATCACGACAGTGGCCTGCTCGCCGGCCAAGGCTGCGCTAGAATAGTGCTTGCCATCGGTGGCAGGCAAGCTAAATTCGGGTATTCTTTCGCCTAAGTTGATGGCCATCAGAACCTCCTGAGGTAAAATCTCGCTGTCATGCCGGATATTACCCGGCTAGTGTAAAATCTGTCGTATCAGTTCTATCCAAGAGGGAAGGAATGAAAAAGCTTTTGGTGTTTGTGGTGCTTGTAGCGGCGTTGGCCGCGTCCCAGGCCTGGGCGGCTGAGGAGTATCTCGACATCTATCCTTGCATGCCCGGTTGTTGCACGTTCGAGTGCATCATGGTCGATTTCACTTGCGGCTATTGCTGCGATAGCTCGACTCCGCTGACGATCGAATTTCTCGATATGCAGCAGAACGTGCTGGGAACCGCCCAGGTGCGCAATTGGTGCTGCGGTGAGGTGACCGCGCATCTCGATCAGCCTGTTGATTCCAACATGGTCTGCACGATCCGTCTACGCAAGGAAACCGGTAGCTGCTGCGTCAGCTGGGCGTCCATCCGCGTACTGTGTGAAAACCAGTGTGATTGCCCGAAATGGAAGATGGCGTATAAGGGCGACCTCTGGTGCTGGCAGCCCGTGCCAGCAGCCAAGCCGGCCCCCGCGCCTGAACTCGAGCCGGCCCCGGCGCCCGCGGCGGTGGCGGAAACTGAGCCCGCTCCCGCGCCGGAACCTGAGCAGTCCTTCGACTACTTCCCTCCCGCCGAGGAAGAGAAGGAAACCATGAATGTGGAAGGCCGCGGCTAAGGTTAGCCGCTAAGGCTTACTATCGAACAGAGATGGTGGCTTGGCTTCCGGAGCGGTTCCGGGGCCGGGCCACCATTCCGGTTTCTTCGGCAAAGCGTTCGCGTGCGCCTGCAACAGCGCTATCAGCGCCGGTTCGTCCAGCGTTCGTACGCTTAAAGCCTGAGCTTTATCCAGCTTGCTTCCCGCGCTCTCTCCCGCCACCACGAACGAGGTTTTCTTGCTCACGCTGCCAGAGACCGTAGCGCCTAGCGCCTCCAAGCACTCCTTGAGCTGGTCGCGGTTAGCGAAGCTGAGCGTCCCGGTGAGCACCACGGTCTGCCCTAGCAGCGGCTTCGTGGACGCGCTCGCCTGTTCCGCGTCGAAGGCCAAGCCTGCTGCGCGCAGTTCCCCAAGGTAACGTAGGTTTTCCTCGTCCGCGAACCAGGCCGTGATGTCCGCCGCCATCTGCGGGCCGATGCCTTTCACTGCCTGCAGCTCCTCGCTCGTGGCCGCCGCTAGTGCGTCGATGGAGGGGTACGCCGCCAGCAGCAGCTTCGCCGACTGTGCGCCGATCTGCGGAATTTCCAACGCGACCAGCGTGCGCCAGGCGGGGCGGTTGCGCACGGCGCTGATCGCAGCGGCGAGGTTGCCCGCCGACACGTCCGCGAAGCCCTCCAGCTCCGCCACGCGCGCCTCATCCAGCGCGAAGATGTCCGCCAGGCGCTTGACCAGCCCGGCCTCGATCAGCTTGTCGGCGGTCTTTTGCGACAGGCCCTCGATGTCCAGCACGCCCCGGCTCGCGATGTAGGCCAGGCGCTCGCTGAGCCGCCCTGGGCACTCGCGGTTGGGGCAGGCCGTGTTATGCGCGCGCGGGTCGAGCGCTAGCGCGTGCCCGCAGTAAGGGCATTCCTCCGGCGGCGTGATTAAGCGTTCGCCGCCTCCGCGCTGGCTGCCGGCCAAGCCGGTGATCTTGGGGATGACCTCGCCGCTGCGTTTCACCAGCACGCGGTCGCCCAGCATCACGCCGAGGCGCTGAATCTCGTCAAGGTTGTGGAGCGTGGCGCGGCTGACGGTCGCCCCGCCGAGCTGCACCGGCTCCAGCACTGCGACCGGGTTGAACACTCCATTGCGGCTGATCTGGAACTTCACGTCGAGCAGTTCCGCCGCCGCCGACTCCTCCGGCCACTTGTACGCGATCATATAGCGCGGCGATTTCGCCGTGAATCCGAGCTGTTCCCACAGGTGCAGCGCGTTGAGCTTCACCACCAGACCGTCGATGGCATAGGGCAGGGCGGACGCATCCTCGCCCCAGTACAGCTCGCGGCGCGCGGCCAGCTCAGCGTGGTATGCCTCCACCCCGGTCAAGCCCAGGCACAGCCTGCCTTCCGGGTTCACCGGCAACCCCAGGTCTTTGAGCATGTCCAGTGCATGCTGTTGCGTGTCGAGGCCGTACTGCTCCGGCTGCACGGCTTGGTAGAGGTAGATACTCAGAGGCCGCGCCGCGGTGACCTTGCTATCGAGCTGGCGCAGGCTGCCCGCCGCCGTGTTGCGCGGATTGGCGTACAGCTCCTCGCCCGCGGCCTGGCGCCGCGCATTGAGCGCCTGGAAGTCGGCGGTGCGGATAAACACTTCGCCGCGCACCGTGCCCGTCCAGGGCCGGCGCAGCTTGAGCGGCAGCGATTTGATGGTGCGCAGGTTGTGCGTGATGTTCTCGCCAGTCACGCCGTCGCCACGCGTCGCGCCTAGCGTGAACACGCCGTCGCGGTACTCCAGGCTAACCGCGAGCCCGTCCAGCTTAGGCTCGCAGAAGTACTCAACCGGTTCATCCGGCGGCAGGTTCAACAGCTTGTGGATGCGCTCGTCGAACGCGGAGAACTCGGCGGGCACCAGCGCGTTCTCCAGGCTGAACATTTGGGCGCCGTGCACGACCGTCTCGAATCCCGGCAGCACCATCCCGCCTACCTTCTGCGTCGGACTATCCGGGGTGGCCAGATCCGGCCAGCGTTGCTCAAGCTCCGTCAGCTCGCGGTACAGCGCGTCATACTCGGCGTCGCTGATAAGCGGCCGGTCCAGCACGTAGTAGTGGTAGCCGTAGTTGTGTAGCAGCTCGCGCAGCTCAGTCGCGCGGCGTGCGTCGTGGTCAGGGATGCCTGGCATTACGGCATTATACGGCGCACTCGACCAACGGCCGTTAGACCTACATCCTACACGCCGGTATAAATCACAATACTGCCGCCCCCTTGCTGCTTGGCCTGCTGCATGGCGGCTGCAGCCTGCTGTAGCAACTCCTGAGAGTGCAAAGTCAACTGCGGTGATGCATTGAGAGAAGTCAGGCCGATGCTGACGGACGGCAAGAAACCAGCCAATCCGCAATCACTTCCCTTCATCTGGAGCAGAATGCGGTTAGCGACAACCAGCGCTCCCGGTTCATCCGTGTTGTAGAGCACGAGAGTGAATATCCCGGCTGACTCCGTTGCCAGTACGTCGATCTGGCGCTTCAGGTTGCGTAGGATCTCTGCTGTCGCCTGCAGGATATCGTTACTGGCACCATGGCCGAATTCAGTCTCAGCACTAGCTAGGTTATCAATGGAAATCGTGACGACAGAGAATGGGCGGCTGTAGCGTTTGGCCCGGCTTAGCTCTTCTTCGGCGCGCAGGAAGAGGTAGCGCTGATCATAGAGCCCGGTGACCACATCGGTAATCGCCAACCCGCGAAACTCGTCTTCCGCGCGCTTGATGCGAGCTAGCACAGTCAGCTTGGTCAGTAAAGCGATTTCATTGAATGGTTCGATTAGATAGTCGTATGCGCCCAGATGCAGCGCTTGCAACGCGATTTCCGGCGGCGTTTCGGCTGGGAATACCACCACGATGGGTAACTCACGGAAGCGCGAACCTGGGGCTTTCAGTGACATGCACAGCGGGAAGGCGGGCGGATCAGGATAACTTGTAGAAAGGAGTATCAAATCAGCTGGATGCTTTTCCAACGTGCCCCACAGTTCACTTTCGCTTGTGGCAATCTGGGTCGACAGGCCAGATAAATCAAGCAGGCTTTGGTACTGCTGGACCAGGTTGGGTTGCTCGCAGTACACAATCAGGTTGGTAGTCTGGCTTCCAACACCTTCCATAATCATGATTCTAGCATCTAAGCGTTGCTTTCGCTGGGATTCCCGGCATGCTGTTTCTGCCACTGGGTCTCCAGCGACTGGTCGAAGCGTCCTTCAAAGAAGTGAATCACCGCTTGCTTGATTGCGAGCTGTCTCGGCCAACCACCGGCGATGCGGATGATCATCGGCATTACCAGCACCAGCCCAAGGCAACAGACGCTTAAGCATGCGCCAACACCCAACAATGCTCCATCCGCCCAGCAGTTGCGCTCGATCACTGTCGGCAGCTTCACTTCACCGATCGGCTTTGCCAGCCGCCGGTATTGCGTATAGTACGCAGCAAAATGCTGCAGGCGTTGCCCCAAGGTTTCGCCTAATTCGACTGGATTAGGATTCAAACGAAAACGCTCTATCCGCGCTTGTTCAATTAGGAGGCCGTATTCGTCCTGAATAAAGAAATGCGCCATTTCACCCCAGACCAAGTCGCTGACGGTCAGTCGGTAGGTGCGGTTGTAATCGAAAACAGCCAGCAGCACAATGCACACGGGCGCTACCAGGCCCAGCACAATGCCGAGCACCATGTTAAACAAGCCGCTGAGCAATGGTAGGAAGCCGATATTCGCTGAACCAGCGGAGTTCAACATATCCCCGAAGCCTTCGAGAAATAATCCGATCATGCCGAGTGAATACTCGCCGATGATGATACTCGCTAAACCGCCTGCCAGCGCCGCCATGCCCACCAGAATCCTGCAAGAGGTGAGTTCATTAGCGACTTGCTGTTTCAGGATTAGCAGGCTCAATGGGATGTTGAATCCCGGCATGGCTTGAACGCTGGCAGCCGCCTGCTGGGTGGTGCGCAGCGGACTGGGTTCAAACACTTTCTTTTCAAGATCACCGGTCATTTTGTTGACGCAAGCAAGTGTAGCAGTATAATCAATTAGCGGTTAACTCCGCGCGCAGGTATTCCCGGCAGGAAGTGACCTGCAATGATTGCCGCCGGTTATTGCTGGCGGCATTTTTGTCCTCACCGGCCTGCCCTGAACGCGCTCTTATTATCGACATTGCTAAACGCACGTATGGTAAACTACTGCTACCCCTGTTAGGGTAGAGATGAAGCATGCCACGCAAGATTAATCCTGCCACCCCTGGCGATGCCGCGTATATCCACGTTCGCGGAGCGCGGGTGCACAACTTAAAAAACATCGATGTGCGCATCCCGCGCAACAAGCTAGTAGTGTTTACTGGACCGTCCGGGTCCGGTAAAAGCAGCCTAGCTTTCGACACGATTTATGCCGAAGGCCAGCGCCGATATCTGGAAAGCCTATCCAGCTATGCCCGGCAGTTCCTGCAAAACTTCGACAAGCCGGATGTTGATTACATCACAGGCCTATCACCGGCTATCGCCATTGAGCAAAAGACTGCGAGCCATAATCCGCGCAGCACTGTCGGCACCGTTACTGAGATCTATGACTACCTGCGCGTGTTGTTCGCCCGCGCCGGCAAACAGTACTGCCACCAGTGCGGCCAGCCCGTGGGCCGCCAAACCGTGGATGAGATGGTTGACAGCATCGCGCAGTTGCCGGAGGGCACTCGGATCTATTTACTCGCCCCGGTCATCGAAGGCCGCAAGGGCGAGTACAAGGACGTGTTCACTGCTGCGCGCCTCGCGGGATTCGCCAGGATTCGCGTTAACGGTGAAATCGTGAGCTTGACAGAGGAGATTAAGCTCGATAAAAAGCGCAAGCATATCGTGGAAATCGTGATTGACCGGTTGGTCATCAGCGCGGAAGTCTTACCTCGCTTAACAGAAGGGGTGGAGCTGGGACTTAAAGAAAGCAATGGAACCTTGCGGATTTTGAACGTCGACACCGGCGAGGAGCGGCTGTATAGCGAGAAGCTGGCTTGTGTGCCGTGCGGTCTAAGCTTTGAAGAGTTAACGCCACAGGCATTCAGTTTCAACAGCCCAGCCGGGGCGTGTCCGGCTTGCGATGGACTTGGCACTAGCCTGGAAATCGATACCGATTTACTGATCCCCGACCGCGGATTAAGCATCCGGGACGGTGGTATCAAACTCTGGGGTTTGCTTTCGAACCATCAGGATTATTTCGAACCATATTTAAACGGGTTTTTAAAGCTGTTCAATGCCAGCGTGGATCAGCCACTGGGTGAATTCAGTGAAGAAGCGCTGAATGGTTTACTCAATGGCGGCAAGTTCGCCTGGCGTAACCGCACGCGCGAGTTTGAAGGGGTAGCGAGCAGCATTAAACGTCTATACCAACAGACGCAAAGCGAAGGTATGCGGCGCTGGTATGCGCAGTTCTTCGCCGACACCCCGTGCCAGGCTTGCGGCGGATCACGCTTAAAGCCGGAAAGCAGAGCAGTCAAGGTACACGACTTGTGCCTACATGAAATAACACAACAAGATATCGATTCGGCCCATGCCTGGTTCAGCGGCGTCCTGGCCGAACTGCCTCCGACGCAGCAGCAGATTGCCCATGAGTTAGTGAAGGAAATCAGCGAGCGTTTGCAGTTTCTACATAATGTTGGCCTCGGCTACCTCACCCTGGCGCGCAACGCGCCGACGCTGTCAGGGGGCGAGAGCCAGCGCATCCGCCTGGCCAGCCAGATCGGCAGCGGCCTGACGGGAGTGCTGTATGTGCTGGATGAGCCGAGCATCGGCCTGCACCAGCGCGACAATCTCAAGCTGATCTCAACCTTGGAGAGCTTGCGCGACCTCGGCAATACCGTCATTGTGGTCGAACACGATGAGGAAACCATGCATCGCGCAGATGAAATTGTGGATTTCGGACCGCACGCCGGCGTCCATGGCGGCGAAGTGGTGGAGCAAGGCAACGCGCAGCAGCTAGCCCAGCGTGGGCAAACCATTACCGGGCGTTACCTGGCCGGCATAGAGGAGATCGCGATCCCCCAACAACGCCGGGCCGGCAACTGCGCGCGGATTGAGATTCTCGGCGCGCAGGCGAATAACCTGAAGAACGTTGATGTGAGCATCCCATTGGGCTGCTTTGTCTGCATTACGGGGGTGAGCGGCAGCGGCAAGAGCAGCCTGATCAACGAAACGCTGTATAAAGCGACCGCCAACCTCGTCAACCGTGCGCTCAAACGCACCGGCAAGTTCCGCGAAATCACGGGCATCGGGGAACACGTCGATAAAGTGATTCAGATCAGCCAAAATCCCATCGGTCGCACCCCGCGCAGCAACCCTGTTACCTATACCGGAGTCTGGGACGAAATCCGCCGCCTGTTTGCCGAGCTGCCCGAGAGCCGCGTCCGGGGTTACGCACCCGGCAGGTTCAGCTTCAATGTCCGCGGCGGGCGCTGCGAATCGTGCCAGGGCGATGGCGTAAAGAAGATCGAGATGCACTTTCTCTCTGATGTGTATGTCCAATGCGATGTGTGCCACGGTAAACGCTTCAACCGTGAAACACTAACTGTCGAGTATAAGGGAAAGAACATCTACGATGTGCTCGAAATGACTATTGGAGAGGCCATC
>CAYXMN010000024.1:9975-22206 GCA_964465955.1 uncultured Planctomycetales bacterium | reverse complement strand
CCGAACCACCTCGTCGTCAATATTTCCGGGTTGACGACTGGCGGCATTGGCGACACCGCGCACTATGCCTACAAAGTCTTCGGCGCGGCTACCGAGCAAGCCAATTGGATTAATCTCGGCATGGGCACGTTCGACGTGGCTAAGATGGATGTGGATCCGCCGGCGGTTGGCGGTGAGGACTTCGGCGTTAATATCTTCAGTAATGTAGGCCGCGGCGATCTCGAGCTTGCCGCGCGCGACTTCACCGACAAGACCCTGGATGCCAGCACTGTGGTGACCACTACTCCAGATATCTTGTTTGTCGAGTTCAACGGCGGCCGCAGTGATGATATTGAAGGTAACAACAACGTTCAGCTAACCTTCGAGAATACCGCCACCGCCAGCCGCATGACTGTTCCGCTGAACATCTGCGTGGTCGGTGTCGGAACAAATAACCTGAACCGGATTGGCTTCCGTGATTTCATCGCGGAAGACTTCACCAATCCTGGACAGGCGGGCTGGCCGGGTATTTTGGATACAGGTAACTCTTATGACCTGATCCTCGACTCCCCGTTGCAGGCTGGCACCGATGACTACACCTACGGCACGGCGCTGGTTGTGGTTGGTGTAAACCCCAACGACTAACCGCTCTGCCTAAGTTTGGTTAAAACAGGCCCCGGGCAACCGGGGCCTGTCCCTTTCTAAGGGTAAAATAGAACCGATGCAGCCGCGCGACCATTACACTGAAGCCAAGCGCTGGGCTAAGTTCCCGGCGACGGTGCTGCTGACCCTCGGCCTGCTTTGGCTCTTGCAAAACTACTTCGAGCTCAACCTCGATCAACTCGGCCAGCAGACCGAAACCGGCGTGGGGATTCTGGTGGCGCTGCTGGACCTGCTGCTGATTCCCTTAGGTTCGGTCGCGGTGGGTATTTTCCTGCTGTTCACCCAACGCTGGTCGATGGTGGCCGCGGTGCCACTCACCTTCGCCGCGCTGCTGCTGCTGACCGTGGACAAGGTGGCGCGGGTGGCGCTCAAGTTCGCGCAGTACCGCGCCACGCACGAAACGGCGGCCTATGGCGGCGCGGTGATGACCATCCTGCTGATCATCGCGCTGTGGGCCGTGTTCGCGCTGGTGCTGTTCTACCTGCGTAAAGCCTGGCTGCATCTCGACGCGGCCCAGGAGTGGCTGAACAGCCCCCGGCGTAAACCTGAGCCGCGCACGGTGACTGTGCCGCTTGGGCCGGGTGAAGGCAGCTTAACCCTGCCGGAAGAAGATGTGTGCCTGTTGCTTCCCGACGCCGGCGATGCTGATGCGGACGAGCCTAGCCTTTAAGCGCTTGCGCGAAATCACGCGTGAGCAGTTCCAGCGCGGCGAGTTCCGCGTCCTTGGACGGCAGCCCAGTGTATTGCCCGGACTTTAGCGCGTATTCGGCGCGCGCCAGAGCGAGCAAGGCCGTGTCTATCGCGGGCTGGCGCCACAAGCGCGCCACCGCGTGTACTTTAGTTTGCTGGAAGAACTGCAGCTTGGCCCCGGCGGCTTGGTCGCGCAACGCCAGCAGCCTGACGCGCAGTTCATTGAGCAGGCGGTAGGTGCCTTGGGTCGCCTTGAACCAGACCTGCAGCCGGGGGATCGCGTCGCGCGCGCCGGAGGAAACCGCGTCAGCTACGGCGAGGAATTCGGCGGCAGGATTAGCACTCATGATCGCGTCCAGCAGCTTATCAGGCACAGGCTGGAGGGAGTCGCTAGTTTTCAGCAGCGCCAGCTTGCCCAGTTCGCTGTCCGCCAGGACGAGCCGGTTGTCGCTGACGGTCAAGAGCCGCTGCAATTGGGCTAGCGTGAGTTTGAGCCCGTAACGATCCTGGGCGCGCTGGGCCAGCCAGCCTGGCGCCTGGGCCGGCGCGGAAGCTGGACGCAGATCCAGAATCTTCACGCCGTCCAGCCAAATGCTGTAGGCCTGTGTCTTGAGCTTCTTGACTTCTTCCCACTCCTGCTCGAAATCGAGCACCTGCGTGGTCGCCAGGAAGACATGCTCCGGCACGCTTGCCAGCATGCCAGCCAAACGCTGGTTATCCTTCGGACCTAGTTTAAGCGCGGCACAGTCCTGGTACCAAAACGCTTGAATCGAACCGAAGAGGTCGCCGCCGCTGAGGTGGGTGAACACCTGCTCCAGGCTCAGCTCGCTGCCCTGCCAGCGTTCCACCGGCACGCCCGCCGGCAGCCAGGCCTGCACGGCCTCGCGGATGGGCAGTGGGTCGCGCGCGATGACGGCCAGACGCGGCACAGCTTACTCCGGCCAGACCGGTTTGCGTTTGCCGAGGTAGGCGGCGATGCCTTCTTCGCGGTCGGGCGTGCCCCACGCCTGGGCGAACATCTCGCACTCCAGGTTTAACCCTTGCGCTAACGTGGTGCCGAGCCCTTCCCACACCGCGCGCTTGGCAATTGCGATGGCGTTGCGCGACTTCGCGGCATACTTGCTGAGCAGCTCGGTTGCGGCGGGCAGTAAATCGGCGTAGGTGTCGACCACGGCGTCCACCAGGCCCCATTCTTCAGCCTGGCTGGCCTTAATCGGATCGCCGCCGAGCACCATTTTCAGCGCGTGGTTCGCGCCGACTAAGCGCGGCAAACGCTGGGTGCCGCCCCAGCCGGGGATCACGCCGAGGTTGATCTCCGGCACGCCCAGGCGCGCCGTTTTCACGGCGATGCGGAAGTCGCAGTTAAGGGCGAGTTCCAACCCGCCGCCCAGGGCGAAACCGCTGATGCAGGCAACGGTCAGGCAAGGGAGTTTGCCGAGGATGCCGAACACCTCGCGCCCGGCCCGGGCGAACCGCGCGGCCTCGGCGGCGTTCAGGTCTTTCAGCTCGTTGTCGATATCCGCACCCGTGGAAAAGACCTTCTCCTTGCCGCTGATGAGGATGACGCCCTTACTGCGCGCGTTGAGGAATTCCACGCTGAGCACGGCCATCAAGGCTTTAATCATGCCTGTGTTAATTTGGTTCTTGTCGTTGTCCTGGCGGTCGAGAATGATTGTCAGAAGCCGTGCGGCTTCGTCGAACTCTGTGCGTAGGTATTGTTTTTGATCGCTCACGCCCGACTTGCCTCCAGTGTTGTGGGCTTGCAGGGTCATTGTACACCGTCGCCGGGGGTATAATCGACGGATGCCGCGGATTATTGCGGTCGCGAATCAGAAGGGCGGAGTGGGCAAGACCACTACTGCAGTCAACCTGGCCGCTGCGTTGGCCGGGACGGGCGCGTCCACACTGCTGGTTGATCTCGACCCGCAAGCCAACGCCAGTGCGGCGCTGGATGTGAATGCTAAGCCGGGGCAGTCGATCTACAACGTGGTAATGGACGGGCTGCCGCTGGCAAGCGTGCTGCTTGAAACAGCAGTGGAGGGACTCACCCTCGCGCCTTCGCACATTGATCTTTCCGCCGCGGAGTTGGAGCTGGTCAGCGCGCTGGCCCGTGAGTTCGCGCTCAAACGCGCGCTGGACAAGGCACGGTTGGCTCACGAGCTGGTGATTATCGACTGCCCGCCGAGTCTGGGACTGCTCACGCTCAATGCGCTGGTGGCGGCGGGGGAAGTGTTAATCCCCGTGCAGTGCGAGTTTTTCGCGCTAGCTGGGCTAGCGAAGTTAATCGACACCGTGGGCCGCGTGCGCGCCGCACTCAATGCTGATTTGGAGCTGTGCGGCGCGGTGCTGACCATGTACGACAGCCGTACCAATTTAAGCCGTGATGTTGTGGCGGAAGTGCGGCATAATTTCCCTGGACGAGTTTTCGAATCTATCGTGCCGCGGAGCGTGCGTTTGGCAGAAGCGCCAAGCTATGGGCGGCCCATCACTTTGCATGAACCTGATGGCACCGGCGCGCAAGCGTACCGGGCGCTTGCCGTAGAGATACTCGCGGCAAGGCGGGAGGAAGCATGAGCAGTCGGCGTGGTCTAGGCCGGGGGCTGGCGGAACTGATTCCGGCAGCCAGCCCGCTACAGGCGGGTGAAGCGGTGCAGGAACTGGAACTGGGGCTGATTGATCCCAACCCCTACCAGCCGCGCCGCGATTTCAACCAGGATGAGCTGGCCGAATTGGCGCAATCCATCAAGTCGCAAGGCCTGCTGCAGCCGGTAACGGTGCGGTCCTGGCACGGGCGCTACCAGCTCGTCGCCGGCGAGCGGCGCTTGCGTGCAGTGCGCGATCTAGGCTGGACGCGCATCCCGGCACTGGTGCGCGAGGTTGACGACCGCCAGCTGCTTGAGCTGTCGCTGGTTGAGAACCTGCTGCGCGCCGATTTAAACGACATCGAAGTCGCTGAAGCGCTGGCCAGCCTGCAGAACCAGTTTGGCTATACCACGACGCAGCTTGCCGAGGTTATCGGCAAGTCACGCCCGGCGGTGAGCAATACGCTGCGCTTGCTGGATCTGTCACCAGCGGTGCAGTTGATGGTGCGGAGCGGCGCGCTGTCCGCCGGCCATGGCCGCGCGATCTTGAGTTTCGCTCCGGATCAGCGCGAGGAACTGGCGGAAGCCGCGGCGCGCGAAGGCTGGAGCGTGCGCGAGCTGGAACGCCGCAGCACCGAAGCGAGCGGCAAGCCGCCGGTGCGGCGCCCGCGCAAGCGCAACTCGGGCATCCCCACCGCGCCGCCGGCGCTCAAGCGCGCGGAAAGTGCCCTGACGGAGCGGCTGGCGACGAAGGTCCGCTTGAGTGAGCAGCGCGGCAGCGGCGTGATTGCGATAACTTATCACGGCGCGGAGGACTTAGAACGCATTCTAAGCCTGCTGCTGGCGGGGCAGAATCCGATCTAGCGGCGCGTACGCCGGGGTGGAATGAGCTGAAGCAGTACGGCCAAGCCGCCCGGCTTGGCTGGCCGTAGCTTGCACCTGGAAAACCATTTCTTTAGCTGGAACAGCTCATGGGCATGATCGCACCGCGATATACTTACCCCATGCCAGCGAAGAAGTCGGACGACCAACCTGCCAAGCCCCGCACCACCCGCCGCAAGCCAGCCGCACCCGCACAGACCACACCCAGCGAGGAACAAGCCAAACCTGCGAAGGGCCGGGTCAAATATGCCAGCGCGGAGTCTGGCATAGAACTGAAGCTTCCCGCCGGACCGGTAGCCGAAAAGCCTGCAGTGCGCATCATTACGAGCGAGGATGCTGTGATTCCCGTGGTGATCCCGCCCGGCGCGCGCAGCCCGGTGGACGATATCGTTGCCGTCTTGCGCAAGGAAGTCATCGGCCAGGAGCGGGCGATTGAGGCCATCGCCCGTGCGCTACTGCGCAGCCAGGAAGGCTTCCGCACCCCCGGCCGCCCGATCAGCACGATGTTTTTCGCCGGGCCGACCGGCGTGGGGAAGACGGAAACCGTGCGCGCGCTGGCTAAGGCGCTGCATAAGGACTGGCGCGCCATCCTGAAAATCGACTGCAGCGAGTATTCCGAGCCGCATGCGGTGGCGCGGTTGATCGGCGCCCCGCCGGGCTACATCGGCTCAGACCTGCCCGCCATTTTCGCCAAGGAGAATGTCGAAGGGGTGAAAAACCGGCTCGTGCTGTTCGACGAGATCGAGAAGGCCCACCCGCGCTTGCACAACATCCTGCTGCAAATCATGGACGAGGGCCGTATCACGCTGTCGCGCCGCACCAAGGACGACGACGGCATCGTTAGCTTTGAGGATTGCATCATCATCCTGACGAGTAACATCGGGGCGTTCGAGATCGATCAAATCCTGCACGCCAACCGCATCGGCTTCCGTAACGAGCCGCCCGCCGTCTCCGAGCAGACGAGCCAGCAAATCTACGTAGCGGCCAAGGAAGCGATGAAGCAAATGTTCCCGCCGGAGTTCCGCAACCGTATCACCGAGTTCATCGTGTTCCGCGCCCTTAAACGGGAGAGCCTGTACAAGATCCTGCAGAAGCTGCTAAATATCAGCGCGGACCGCTTTGCCAGCCTCGGCTTCCAACTCACCTTGTCGAAGGAAGCCAGCGACTGGCTGGTGGATCGCGGCATGGACAGCGAACTCGGCGTGCGCCCCCTGGTGCGCGCGGTGGAGAAATACATCGATACCAAGGTGGCGGAGCTACATGCCTACGGCTTAATTAAGGCCGGGGATGTATTGGTAGCGAATGTCGTGGATGCGGAGATCCATGACGGCGAACAGGTTGGCCACCGGCGCGAGTTGGGATTCTACCGCGCCCCGCGCAGCGAGGAATCCAAACCGAAACGCCGCCGGACCCGCAAGCCGAAAACGGAAATCCTCGCCGGATTCCGCTACTAATCCCAGGGACCGCGCCAGTCATCCAGCGCAACCGTCGCGCCGGCAGGGCGCGCCTGTGCATAAGTTGTTGATTTCTTGTGCATAAGTGTGAAACCCGCCGTGAATTAGGTATACTTGTGCCATGACGGCTGCGCCGGTCCTCCCCCCGGTGCGCGGGCCAGTCGACGTTGGGGAAACCGCATCAGGGGCACGGCAGCCATTGCTGCCGGGCATGGAGGGTTACGAGCAACCGCGGATGCGGGAAATGCAGCAGGAGGCCGCCCCCAGTTATGAGGCTGCGGCTAAACGCGCGCAAATCAGCTCCGCGCTGGCGGGGCTGGGCAGCGTCGGCGCGGACCCGGCCTGGATGTACCAGCTCAGCGCGGCGATGGCGCGCGGGGCGGCGCCTTCCATGCAGCGCTACCGGCCAGTGCCTGCCTACGCCGACCCTACACTCACGCGCCCTGCGCCGTTGAGCGGCCTGCTGACCGGGCCGGACTTCGGTTTAGCGCTGGAAGACGCGGACGCCGGCATGCGTGCCGAGCTGGCACGGCAAAGCCAAGCGCTCAGCTATGCGCGCCGTGCCTGGCAGCCGTACCGCGGGGCCGACCGCGAACCAGCCGCGGATACCGCGGTGCAACTGCCGCTGATGGAGGATGCTGTTGCGGCGGCGCCGGGGTGGGACAGGTTGGCGGCGCGCGCGGAAACGCTGCCCTGGGCGATGCAGGACTTGGCGCGCCAGCTCAACGGCGAGCACAAAGCGCTTAAGGATGAGCTGTCCCGCCGGCGGGTGCAAGGCATCGCCGGGCGCCAGCGCACGCTGGTGCAAGCCCTGCAACGCGCCCAGCGCAGGCTGGGCTTCAGCGACGCGGTCAGCCTGAACGCCGACCCGCGCGGCAGCATCGTGGGCGAGGCTTTCCGCTCACGCTTCATCATCGCGCAGTTCGAGAGCAACGCGGCGCTAGAGCAGCTCAGCGGCGTGTTTTACAGCGGGGAGATGTAACAGGACCGCGAGATTCACGCATTCTACGAACATACCCGCGCCTATAATGGTCAGATGTAGGGGCGAAACCATGCTTCGCCCGGCAGGCACCTTGCCCATTAATGGCAACAGGTACAGGTACATCTTGGTAGCCTGGCCTTTAGGCCAGGTGTTGAATGGGTTGGCGGAGGTCACTGACTACTTGCCACAGCGGGCCCCAAGGCCCGCCTACCTTGAGAAAAGGGCTAAGATCACGGACGAAGCAGGGCTTCGCCCCTACGACCAATGGGTAGCAAGCGGCCGGCGGGCAGTATGTGGGCTGACAAGGAGCGAACAATGGATGGACAGCAGCAAGCGGCGGGTGATGCGACCATGATCGCGCCGGGGGTAGGCGCGGGCGACGCCACGGTAGTGGCCCAGGCGCGCGGCGACGCCACGGTGGTGGTGGGCGCGGGCAGCGCGACAGTCGCCACGGGTGCCGCGCCACGCCTCGCGACGATGGACTTAGCTGCGCTGAGGCCCCAGGTGGAATACACGCTGCGGGCGCACAACACCTACGCGCTGGCCGGGCAGAACGTGCAAAACTACCTGCTGGCGGACATCACCGGCTTCTTCGGCAACACGCTGGCCGGAGTGCGCGCGCCGGTCGCGCTGGCGCTGGCCATCGACCGCTCGGGCAGCATGGAGGGCAAGCCGATCGAGGCGGTAAAGACCGCCGTGGGCCACATCCTCGACCAGCTCACCGAGGCGGACATTTTAAGCATCGTCACCTTCGGCGAGCATGTGGACACGCTGATGCCCGCCAGCCGCGTGCTGAACCGCGAGCTGATCAAGCAGCACGTGGAGCGCATCCGGCCTAAGGGCACGACCAACCTGTTTTCCGGCATGCACACCGCCGCCGAGCAGCTCCTCAGCGCGCAGACGCCGGGGCACCTCTCGCGCGTGCTGCTGCTGACCGACGGCGAGGCCAACGAGGGCATCACCGAGTACCACGACATCATCGCCGCCGCGCGCGAGCTGCGCACGAAAGGCCTCACCGTGAGCACCATCGGCCTCGGTATCGAGTACAACGAGGAGCTGATGAAGGGCATCGCCAAGAACACGCGCGGCAACTACTACTACATCGACACCATCGACCGCATCCCCGACGTGTTCCGCGATGAGCTCAAGGACATCTTCGGCACGGTCGCGTCGGGCGTGAGCCTCAAGCTCGAGCTGGCGGAAGGCTGCGAGCTGGCGCGCTGCTTCGGCTACGAGGCGGCGAAGGGCGGGCGCACCGTGACCATCGACCTGCCCAGCCTGGTTAGCGGCGAGAGCCTGCCCGTGCTGATCCAGCTCGGCGCGAAGGCGCACCCCGCGGCGCGCTTCCGGCTGGTGCAAAGCGAGCTGAGCTTTAAATACTTCGGCCAGTCCGAGCGGCGCACGCTGAAGGGCGACTTCATCTGCGAGTTCACCAGCGACAAGGACAAGATTCTCGGCGGCATCGACCCGGTGGTGGAGCAGGCGATGCGTGAGAAGGACATCGTGGCCAACCTGCAGCGCGCGGCGAAGCTGATGGCGAGCGACGTGGGCACGGCGACGATGATCATCGAGCAGGCGCAGGCGCAGCTTCACGCGGGCGGGCGCAGTGAGGACGCGACGATGGTGGCCACGGCGCTGGGCAAGCTTGCCCGCGGCGACGTGGAGGACGCCACGAAAACGCTGTCCGTGGCGGAGTTCGAGCTGGACCAGGAAAGAAGGAAGAGGTAACCCTCCCTTACAATACTCCCATGCCGCGCGGCGTCTACAACCTGCGCACTGACGCACCCAGCGTGTCGCTGGTGTGCGCCGACAGCCTGGAATATCTCAAGCTCATCGAGCCGGGCAGCGTGGACCTGGTATTCGCCGACCCGCCCTACGGCCTGTCCAACGGCGGCTTCACCTGCGCCAGCGGGCGCGCCGCGAGCGTGGACAAGGGCGGCTGGGACCGCTCCGCCGGGCCCGAGGCGGATTTCGCGTTCCACCGCGCCTGGATCGAGCTGTGCCAGCGCGCCCTGCGCGAGGGCGGCACGATCTGGATCACCGGCACGTACCACAGCATCTACGCCTGCGGCTACGCGCTGCAGCTCGCGGGGCTGAAGCTGCTCAACGACATCGCGTGGTACAAGCCCAACGCCAGCCCGAACCTGTCCTGCCGCTATTTCACCGCCAGCCACGAGACCGCG
Source organism: uncultured Planctomycetales bacterium (assembly GCA_964465955.1). Lineage (GTDB taxonomy): Bacteria > 4484-113 > 4484-113 > 4484-113 > JAFGCY01 > CAYXMN01. Next base: position 12,791 of record CAYXMN010000024.1, on the reverse strand, counting down.
CTGTGGGCGCGCAAAGGCGCGGCGAGCAAGCATGTGTTCAACTACGAGGCGCTGCGCGACGGCGACTTCCCCGGTGACGCGTTGAAGAAGCCGGGCAAACAGATGCGCTCAGTGTGGAGCATCACCGCGCCTAAGCAGGCTGAGAAGGTGCACGGCAAGCACCCCACGCAAAAGCCGGTCGAGCTGATCGAGCGCATGATCCTGGCGGCGACGCAGCCGGGGCAGCTCGTGCTCGACCCGTTCGCGGGGAGCGGCACCAGCGGCGTGGCGGCGGTGCGCCTGGGCCGGGCGTACCTGGGCATCGAGCGTGAGGCGGAGTACATCACACTCGCGCGCAAGCGGATTGGGGATGAGCTGAAAAGCGGGTAGCGGCGGCGCCTCTGCCGCCGTATGACGGGCGGGGACTTCAGCCCCGCCCCTACGCTTACAACTTACATCTTGCAGCTTACATCCGGCTGGGCGTAGTATGGCTTCGCCCCTACGGACCACACACGCTACAATCACCATATGCCGGATCGCGCAACTGAATCCGTGTCGCAATTGCAGCCGCCGACGGTGATCCACAACACCTCAGCGCCGCTTGCGCTCAAGGTCGAGGACCTGACCGTGGCCTACCGCGAGAAGCCGGTGCTGTGGGATGTGGACATCGAGCTGCCCGCGGGGGTGCTGCTCGCGGTGGTCGGCCCCAACGGCGCGGGCAAGAGCACCCTGCTCAAGACGGTGCTGGGGTTGATCAGGCCCGCCGCCGGGCGCGTGTGGGTTTTCGGCCAGCCGCTCAGCCGGCAGCGCCGCCGCGTGGGCTACATGCCGCAGCGCGGCTCGGTGGACTGGGATTTCCCCACCACCGTGCTCGACGTGGTGCAGATGGGGCGCTACGGCCACCTCGGCTGGCTGAAGCGCCCCGGCGCGGCGGAACGCGCGCTGGCCTTGGACGCGCTGGAGCAGGTCGCGCTGGCGGATTTCGCCGGGCGGCAGATCAGCCAGCTTTCGGGCGGCCAGCAGCAGCGCGTGTTCCTGGCGCGGGCGCTGACGCAGGACGCCGACCTATACTTCCTTGACGAACCGTTCGCCGCGGTGGACATCACCACCGAGCGCGCGATCGTCGAGGTGCTGCACGCAATGCGCGCGCGCGGCAAGACTGTCGTGTGCGTGCACCACGACGTGGAGACGCTGCGCGACTATTTCGACTGGGCGCTGCTGCTCAATGTGCGCCGCGAGGCCCTCGGCCCGGTGGCGGAGGTCTGCACGCCGGAAAATATGCGCCGCACCTATGGCGGGCGCGCACCCATTGTGCGCGAACATGGCGGGGCGGGCGGGTAATGGAGACGCTCACGCAGCTCTTCACGGACTACACGTTGCGCACCGTCGCGCTGGGGGCGTGTCTGATCGGCGCGGTGGCCGGAGCGCTGGGCGTGTTCGCGGTGCAGCGGCGGCAGAGCCTGCTGGGTGACGCGCTGAGCCATGCCGCCCTGCCGGGCGTCGCGCTGGCGTTCCTGCTGACGGGCAGTAAGCAGCCGTTGGCCCTGGCGCTGGGCGCGCTGGCGGCGGGCTGGCTGGGGGCGCTGCTGGTCCTGGCGATTACCCGGCTGACGCGCATCAAGAGCGACAGCGCCTTGGGGCTCGTCCTGGCGGTGTTCTTCGGCGCGGGGCTGGTGCTGCTGGGCTATATCCAAACGCTGCCGTCCGCGGCCAAGGCGGGGCTGGATCGGTTCCTGTTCGGCAACGCTTCGACCATGCTGCTGGGGGATGCCAGGCTCATCGCGGCGTTGGGCTGCAGCAGCATCGCCGCGCTTGTGCTGCTGTGGAAAGAATTTAAGCTGATTACCTTCGACTACGAGTTCAGCGTCGCGCAAGGCTGGCCCGTGCGCGCGCTGGACATTCTGCTGACCAGCCTGATTGTCCTGGCGATTGTTACCGGCTTGCAGGCCGTCGGGGTAGTGCTGATGAGCGCGCTGCTGGTGGCCCCCGCGGCGGCGGCGCGCCAGTGGAGCAACCGCTTGAGCACGGTAGTGCTGATCGCGGGCGGGATCGGCGCGGCGTGCGGGCTCACCGGCGCGCTGGCGAGCAGCTCGGTACCGAAGCTGCCCACCGGCCCGGCGATCGTGTTGGCGGCAAGCGCGGCGGCGCTGTTCTCGCTGCTGCTCGCGCCGGCGCGCGGCGTGGTCTGGGCCTGGTTACACCACCGGCGCCAGCACGGCCAGGTGCGCCAAGCCGCGGTGCTGGCGGGTATGCTCGCCCTGGGCCGGGAGCATGCCGATCCGCAATCGCCCCACGATATTGCGGCGCTGGATGCGGTAGGCGTGCACAGCGCCGGGCGCACGATGCCGGTGCTGGAAAAGCGCGGGCTGGTGCGGCGGGACGGCGTGCGCTGGGGGCTGACCACGGCGGGCGTGGCTGCGGCGCGGCAGGCGGACAGCTTGGGCCGCGCCGAGGCGGAGCTGGACGCAGGATCAACCACGGGAGCGGCGCGATGAACATGCCGCTTACGTGGATCGTGCTCACAGCGCTGGCCACGGCGACAGCCTGCAGCCTGGCCGGAGTGTTCCTGGTGCTGCGCCGGATGGCACTCGTTTCGGATGCGATCAGCCATAGCATCCTGCTGGGCATCGTCGGCGCGTTCCTCATCACCCACGATCTCGCCAGCCCGTTGCTGATCTTCGCCGCGGCGGCGACGGGCGTGCTGACGGTTTGGCTGATCGAGCTCGCGCTGCGCACCGGCCTGATCGCCAGCGACGCCGCAGTCGGTCTGGTCTTCCCCGCGCTGTTCGCCATCGCGGTGATCCTGGTGAACATAGAAGCCGGCGGTGTGCATCTCG
>CAYXMN010000024.1:0-9965 GCA_964465955.1 uncultured Planctomycetales bacterium | reverse complement strand
TATTAGGCGCACTGGCTTTCACCCCGCTGGACACCATCACCATCGCCGGGATCGCGCTGCCCAAGTCTTTACTTGTCATGAGCGCCATCAGCCTGCTCAACCTGCTATTCATCGCGTTGTTGTTCAAAGAACTGAAGCTCTCCACCTTTGACGCCGCGCTGGCTGCCGCGCTGGGCTTCGCGCCGGTGGCGCTGCATTATGCGTTGGTTTCGCTGGTGAGCATCACGGCGGTCGGCGCGTTTGGCACGGCGGGCTCGGTGCTCGTCGTGGCCTTGATGGTCGCGCCGGCGGCAAGCGCCTACCTGCTGACCAACCGCCTGCCGGTAATGGTCGCCTTCAGTGTGGCGCTGGGTTGGGCCGGCTGCCTGGCCGGCATCGGCGTCGCTCGCTGGTTCAACGTGCCGTATGCCGGAGCGATCGCCACGATGTTCGGCGCTGTATTCCTGCTCGTGTTCCTGCTCGCGCCGGAGCAGGGCCTGCTGGCCCAGTGGCGGCGCAAACGCAGCCAGCGCTGGGAGTTCGCGCGCGGTGTACTACTCGTGCATTTGCTCACGCACGAAGGCGAGTTGGGTGAGGAGCACGAAGCGACCTTGGCGCATGTGATCGATCTGCTGCGCTGGTCGCCGGAATTCGCCGGGCGCGTGCTGGCGACGGCCCAGCAACGCGCGTTACTGAAGGAAGTGAACGGTGAGCTGGCGCTGACCGGCGCGGGACGCACGGTAGCCCAGCGTTTGCTGACGCGTTAGCGCGGAGTTGAGCCCTGCGGTTGCGCCGCCTCTTGTGCATGCTGCTCACGCAGCTCGAGGTAGGCGTGCGCGGCGGCTTGCGTCGGCTGATGCGCCACGATGATGTGGGCATCCATATAGTCCGGCGCCGAGTTGTCCTGGGTGAACGCCAGGTTCACCCCGTCCTGCCCCGGCCAGGACCATTGCGCGCCGTTAATTGTTTCCACGCACTCCTTGCCGTAGGCGGCGAAGCATTCCTCGCGCCAGGCGGCGATTTGTGCTCCGTTCACGCCGTCGCGCCGGTCGATGATCAGGTAGAGCTGGTCGCGGTAGAGTGAAGCGACGAGGCGCCGCTCCGGTTGGCCGGCCGCGACGGTAAAGGCGATGATGTGGTGCTGCACGTCGCCGTAGTCCTCGATGATGCGCGAGTAGCCTTCGCCGCGGCCCTCCGGGGCAGGATAGACTTGAGCCAGTTCCACACTGCTCATGCCGAGGGTCAGCCCGGCGTACTGCGCCAGCGGTTCGTCCGCCGGAATCGGCTGGGCGGGGGTGAGGCGGGCGGTGGTGTCAGCCGCGACAGGCGCAGGCGTGATCCCGGCGGTCGCGGCCGGCGCGCTTGATTCTGGCTCGCCGGCCGGGCAGCCGCACAGCAACAGCGCGCAGGCGAGCATCAACCAGCTCATTGTGCTTGATGGCATCAGCCTATTCTACCCATTCGCGCTCTAACTCTGGATCCACCGGTGCCGCCGGAGCTTCCGGATCCACGGCGGCTGGCGCGGGCTGCGCGCCTTGCGCCGCCTCCTCCAACGACACCGAACCCACGGTGATCCCGCCGTTAAGATATCGCAGCCAGCCGTCGGTAAACTGCAGCTTCCACATCGCGTGCGCGGTGGTGCCGGCCCACTGCGCGTCATTGCTGCTGTGGATCTCGCGTTCGGCCATACCCCGCGGCATCTCCGTCTCGCCGGTCAGCGCCGTCCAAGTCAGGTCCGGTGAAATCCCGGCGCGTTTTAATTCCGAGCGCCATGGCTTCCACGCAGCGTCTTCGAACACTTGCGCCACATCTAGCTCATAACTGCGGATGCGCCCCTGTTCCACATACAGCTTGACGCCCGGCGCCGTGCAGCGCGAAGTGCCCGCCCCCGTGTCGGTGAGCTGCCACTGCACGCCCCAGGTGTTGGTTGCCTTGAGCACATCGAGGTAGTCGCCGAAGATACGCAGCTCAATGCCCAGGCCGCCTTCCAGCGCTTGGTAATCCAGTGTCACCTGCGGTTCGGGCGCGACTTCCTGCACCACCCGCTCCAGCCCCGGCGGCATCGCCTCGCGATAGCGCGGGATCCACAAGCCGCGGAAGAAATAGGCCGCCGCGCCGAGGCTGAGGACCAATATCACAATGATCCAACCGAGCAGCGCACGCCAAAGATTGCGCCGGTCCTGCACCGGGCGCGCCTGGGACGCTTTTGGCGCTGGTTTGATCCCGGCTTGCTTCAATTCATGTAATTGACGGGCGCGTTTCCACGGCTCCTGCGGCATCAGCTTACCTCCCTTCCTCGGTGAAGGCGTCCATGATCAAGTCTTCCTCATCCGGGCTTAAGAATTCCTCAAAGACAATGGATCCGGGCTGGCGCGGATCGACGGAATAGTACAAATGAAAATCGTAGCGCTTGTACATGTAATAATCGCGCTGGCCTGTCGCGGTGGTATGCACTTTCTCGCCATGGCCGCGGCCTTTGGTGATGTCCGCCACCGCGAGTTGGAACGCGTACAGTTTGCCGGGGCTGAATAGCTCCACCCGGCGCTTGAGCGCATCCGACACGACAACCTGGAAAGCCATCACCTATATGATAGAGTGCTGCGCATGGATGTACGAGGGGTAGGAGAGGAGAACGCGCAAGATGATCTGCAAGCACAGGACCCTGCGCCAACGCCGGAAGCCCTGTTGAAGCTTGCTCCAGGTGTCAAAGTGGATAAACGCGCGGTCGTGCTCGGCTGGATTGCACTGGGGATCAGCGTGGCGATTGCCGGGCTCTGGGCATTCTGGGGCACGCTTGAAGCGTTTCATGAGGGGTGGTGGAAACCGACGCTGGGCGGGCGGTTGCTGCAAACGCTGGCGTACCACATCGCGATGCTGATCACGATGGCGATGTGCCTGTTTTCAATCCGCTGGCCGCGCCTCGGTGCGGCTGTGTATTTCCTCCTCGGCGGGGCCTTCACCTTCTTCATTTTCAAGGAACGCTGGGGTAATCTGACCTGGGATGTTGTGCTGTCTTGGGTGCCGCTGACTGTCATATTCGCCGGCGTCGGACTGCTGTGGTGGTTCGGGCGTCCGCGCCCACGGCGCTGGGCCTACCTCATCGCCATCGCCGCGCCGCTCCTGACAAGCCTGATCTGCGCGGCTGAGCCGGTCTGGCGCGTCAGCCACCGCGACATGACGCCGCAGCTTGCCGAGCTGACGCTGCCCGGCAACGGCGTGGAATTGACCTGGGCGCCGCCGGGGCCAGGCTGGGTGCGCGATGCCAAGCACGCCTGCGACTGGCACGAGGCGACGCGCATTTGCGAACATCTGAGCGAGGACGGCTCGCTGGTGCTGAGCACCACCCAAGGCTATTGGCGCTTGCCGACGGCGGCCGAGCTGGTGGCGAGTGTGACCCGCAATGGCAAGAACACGGGAGGCATGTGGGACAGCGAAAAAAAGCTGCCGAGATATCGAGTCTGGCCGGACAAGGAGCCGCCGCTGTGGGATCCGATCGCCGAGACGATCTATTGGTGGACCAGCACCGAGAACGGCCCGAACGAGGCATTTTTCATGACCTTTGAAGGCCGGCTATATAGCTCCATGAAAGAGCACAGGCTGGGCAGCATGGGTTTCCGCGCGGTGCGCAGCGTGCCGGGCAACGGACGCGAGTCCGATCCGCCAGACTTAGCCCCGCTGCCGAGCAGGTAGCTATTCCGCCAGTTCCCACGCACCGCAGTCAAAACCAGCCCCTTGCGGTCGCGGGTTGCCCGTGATGTCTAATCCGGGGGCGCTGGCAGCCGTTCCCGCGTCGTGGGCGGCGCTACCTAGTCCAAGCTGGAGCAGGTTGCCGGGGAACAACGCGGCGAATCCGTCCGGCGGCACGACGGTGCTGTGAGTATCGTGCCCCGAGGCCAGCTGCCATGCCGCCAGGGTGATCACGCTATCGCCGTCGTCGGTGGTGACGCGGTCGAGGATCACGTTATAGTCCGAGCTGAGGCCGGTGAGGCAGTCCGCATCATAGCGCAGGCTGCCGCGGAAGGAATGGTAGGTGAAAAAGATGTTGTTGATTACGGTGCTGTTTATGCTGGCATCCGCGATATTCATACACCAGCGGCCATCCTGCGGCTGCACAACGGTGTTGTTAACTATAGTATTTCCAGAGCTGGGTTCGCCGGCGTCGATTTGATAAAGCGAGATGCCGCTGGCGTGGTTGTTCCACAGCAAGTTGTTCACAATGCGGCTGTCTTGCACTCCGTCGCAGTTAATGCCGCTGCCGCCCGACACGCCGTTGTCAAACACCACGTTGCCGTCGATCAACGCGTTACTGATGATCCCGTCCCCGCCCATGCTGATGTCGCCGTTCATGTGCAGGCCGCAGCCGCTGTTGCCTGCCAGCACGTTGCCGCGGATCGTGGGGTAATCGCCGCTATTGCTGGTATAGATGCCGTGCTCTTCACCGCTGCCCACACAGACGTTGCGCTCTAATGTCACAAAGTTCGCGAATGCCGTGAAGATGCCCCACACGCCATTGGCGAGGCAGCGGCAATCCTGCACCGCCACGTTATCGCTGACTGCCACACGGATGCCTGCACGTTCGATGCCGCTGACGGTGAAGCCGGCGATGGTGACGTAAGCGGCGTTTTCCACGTTGATGCCGTCGCGTCCCGTCTCCGGATTTGCGCTGGTGATAACCACGCCCGGCTCGGCCTGGAAGACGAGCGGGGCGGCGGCATTCGCGACCGTCCGCACATCGAACCCAGTGTACTCCCCGGCGCGCACCACCACCACGCTGCCCGGCCCAGCTTCGTCCGCGGCGTGCTGCAGCGTCAGCCATGGGGCCGCGGCGCTGCCCTCCGCATTGTCGCTGCCTGAGTTGCTCACGTAGTAATACGTCCCGCCGGGATGCTCGATGAAATCGCTGAAGCAGGCGATGTCTGCGATGTGTAGCGGCGGCGAGCCGGGGGCCTGCACTACGGCGATGTAGCAGTAGTCATTAGGTGAAGTAAAGGCCTCGGGTGCGCCTAAATCTGCTTCGTAGAGCGACGAACCTGCTTGCCCCAGCAGTTTCCAGCGGCTGTTTGCGTAATCCGCCACAAGCAGCCACGCGCCTGGCGATACAGCAGCCCGCAGGCGCGGGGTGTTGCCCGTTGGCGCCGCGGCCCTGTAGACGGCGAAAGCCAGTGAACCTTGAGCCTCTGCATGCTCCAGGGTAACGCCGGCGCCACTGGCGTCCCAGTACAGGCTCGCGCCGTCGCAGGCCAGCGGCAACGCGGCAGGGGCAGTTGAACCGCCGAGCCAGCTCGAGGCTTTGATGTTGTCCAGCGCGGCCACGCCAGGGAGACTGGTGCTCTCAAATCCACTAGGGTCTGGCGCGGCGTCCGGCGGCGTACCAGGCGCGCCGCTGTTGCATGAACCGAGCAGCAACAAACACAGTAACAGCGAGATCCAGGCCATTCCTACCTCCCACTAAGTACTGTAATAGCTTAACTTAACCGACTAGCATGCGCTGTGGAAGTTCCTGAGAGTGAATTTCACCTTCACAATTGGAAATGGAACCAGAAAGCTTGCTTTAAATGATTTCTAATGATAATCTTATCATATCGAACTTGGAGTTAGTGATTATGAAATCTAATATTTCAATTGTAGTGAGGATGTTCACGCTGGGGTTGATGCTGGGAATACTGTTTTGCTTTTCAGGCTGCCTCCAGGGGCAAGCGAAGGGCGCGGATGAGCAGCCGGCAACCGGCGGTTCCGGCGCAGCGCCGGTTCAGCGTGGAGAGCAGGAGGATCAGATGCAACGTGAAAGCACAGGAATAATTGATGACGTGGCTGAGCCGCTGGGCGAGGACGGCTGGGTGACAGGTTCGGAGGAATATACCAAGCTGGCCGCGCTAGACATCAGCATCAGCAACGGCACGCTGACGGTGAAGCGCGGCGAGGTCGCGCCGGACGAAGTGCGCCTATGCTGGACGATTAAGCCGGGCAGGGGTCTCAAGGCGGCGGATCCGCGCGACGTGGTGATCAACCAGCGTGTCGCCGCCGGCTTGCTCGAAGTCAAGGATGAATACAAAGGCCCTAAGTATATGAGCGGTCCGAGCGTGCATGTGGTGGCCACGGTCGGGGCCGGCATCGCGGCGGCGGCGAGCCTAGGCAACGGCGATCTAGAACTTGACTGCGCGCGGATCAAGGCGGCGGACTGCGGCAACGGCAATGTCAACCTAACCGGGGAGTTAATTGATGACGCTGATGTCAGCCTGGGGAACGGTAAACTCGTGGCCGTGCTGCTAGTAGCCGGCGGCCAGCATGAACTGAACACTGGCAACGGCGAGATCAACCTGACCGCGCGCGCCGGGAGCAACTTCACCTTCACGGCGGATACCGGCGTGGGCAAGGTGAACCTCAGCGGCGCAGGCGTCCGCGAGACGGGGCGGGACTGGGGTTTAGTCGGCGGCGAAGTGCGCGGGGCGGTCGGCAGCGGCGGCGGCAGCATCGGTATCAGCGTGGGCAACGGGACGGTGAGCGTGACGGGGGAGTGAATGTAATGTGAATCACTCACTTTATGCTGGAGAAGGGAACTGAAGAATTGCTTGCTGAGCTATCTTACGAATCAGCCAAACCCAAAGATCGAGCGCGGTCTCATTATCCGGTGTATATCTTATGCATTCACTTCCAAAATGTACAAGTGAATTCCGAATCTCGACGATTTCTCGTGAAACTTCTTCGAATAGATTCTGAGATAGTGATCTTAATGGACTTGTGCTATACCCTCCAGCAAACCTAGTTGGTTTTATAAAATCTTCATGACGTGATTTAATAAGCTTTTCCATGTCATCTTTAAGAAAAATTCTTGAAAGTAGCTTGGAAGCTCGTAGTTTATCATTATTTATCTTAGTTATTGGATACACTATTTCATATAATTCTCTTGATAATCCCATTATATCAGTAAACAATGTCGGCTCCACCACTCGTTGACTGATTTTTCGAATTACATCATCTTCAGTAGCCCAACTAAATAGGTATTCAAGTATATTATAGTATTGTATATACTTATATCTCTTAACATTTTCGGCTTCAGCAGACATGAATTGCTCTACCAACTGGATATTGTAAGGAGAAACTCGTAGAGTAGTCCTCTTGCCAGTAATCACTAGGTTTTCAGTATCTTTCCACGTTTCATTGTCATCTTTGGATTTTGGAACTTCAATTACGATGTTTGCTGAGTTTGAATTAGCGTATCGTAAAGCGAAATTCATCCGTTTTATTTTTTGGATAATATCGGAATCCTCAATATTTATTGATTTGGGAAACTGTAAATATGCGCTGCGTAATTTATATTTATTAGCTTTGGAAGTTTTTTGCTGTAACTCCTTGTTGATAAATGACCACCAACTTGTCCATACATCACCGAATGATTCAATAAATCCATCTTCACTAATGCATTGCGGTTCAAATAGTCGACAGATAGTACGCAATGCAGGTGAAGGATCGTCGGTTTTTAGATTTATGTCCCCCTCAAATGTATTAAAAATAACATTATATTCAAAATCTGAATTCATTACTGACATTATGGGAAGAATTAGTTCTATTTTATTTCCTTTAGAATGTTCTATTCCCCATAGATATGTAGACAGTTTTATATCTGATAATAAATCTATAACTTCATCAGAGATAGTTGGGATTGAAGCGATGAGTGAGGTAAATGGCCATAGAGATTTTATGTATTGGTCGCCATTAATCTCAGTTATTTCGGCGCTGGGCGCAAAGCTCCTGATCATCTCAATGACAGAAGGTTGAAGGGGCTCCTCTTGTTGTTCCATTGGTTATCCTATATGCTAAAAAATGTCGATAAATTTATGGTTGTCATAGAGTATCTTAGTCATAAGTAGAAGAATGATCCCTACAGGGGGTGGGACTCGAACCCACGACCCCCAGATCCACAATCTGGTGCTCTAACCAACTGAGCTACCCCTGCATGGGCCGAGTATTATACAGTAAGTCAACACAAAGCGCAGAGCTCACACCGAAAATACGCCATTAATCTTACCCCTGATAACATGGGCGCAGATCCGGAACCTGCCTGCCCAGTGAGCTTGTGGAGAGCTCCAAGGCGTGAGGTTTGGCCGGAGCACCGGGTTGATGTCAAGTTTCGAGCGCTGCCGCGATGCAACCGCGCCTGACGCCGTGATATGCCAACGCGTAGCGTGCAATCCGCACGCCGCACTCCAGCCAAAACAGCCACGCCTTCCTGGGCCTGGACAACCGCTGTGGCCGCGGATTACCAGGATTTAGTACAATTTCACTTATACAACTGTGTAACCTATTGACGAGTTATCCACAAGCTGTTATCATGTTATTCACCAATGCCTAGTTAATGAGGGTTGATCTAGGCGGCGGCGGATTGAGGGTTGAAAGCGCAGGATTGCGCAAGGGTTGAGATGAACAATCGGTAGCTGGCCAGGCCGGAAGCTTTGGCTATGCATTTGGCTTCACACACATCTCCCCCTTGTGCTGGCGCATAAGTACGCTTACAACGGATTTTTTTGACTTCCGCCTTCCTCTACCAGGCGCCGGAATAGCCTCCCCGGCGCCTTTTTTGTGCCTGGTTGCCGCGCTGAGGCGGCCACGGCGCAGGCTGTGCCCGGCTCGTTTTCCATCGCGAAACGCTGTGACAGGATAGACCATGCGGCGAGCAGCGAGGTATACCCGCAGGTACGAGGAGCAGCAGATGAGCCATGCCTGGCATGATGTGGAAATCGGTGCGGAAGCGCCCCAGACTGTGCATGCGGTGATCGAGATCCCCAAGCATTGCTAGGTGAAGTACGAACTGGATAAAGAGACAGGCCTGATCAAGGTTGACCGCGTGCTGTACTCCAGCGTGGTTTACCCCGCGAACTACGGCTTCATCCCGCAGACGCTGGGCGACGACCACGACCCGCTCGACTGCCTGGTGCTGATGCAGGAGCAGGTCGTGCCGCTGTCAATCCTCCGCGCCAAACCGATTGGCATGATGACGATGCTCGATCAAGGCGAGAAGGACGAGAAGATCATCTGCGTCCATCTTGACGATCCGGAGTATCGCGGCTTTGACAACATCCAGCAGCTTCCCCAACACCGCCTGGATGAGCTGCGCAACTTCTTTGAGGATTACAAAAAGTTAGAGCGCAAGGAAGTGCTGGTGCAGGACTTCCTGGGCCCGGAGCAAGCCTGCGAAACCATCGCGCACTGCATGGCGCTCTACAAGAAGCTGTTCACCGGTTACCGGCGGGGGTAGAGGGGCTGGCTCAGCTGTACTGGGACTTCGTCGTGAAAACCTGGCGGCGCGGAGTGATCGACCGGCTTCAACGGCGACGGCTCGGGCTATTCCGGTCCGGCTAGCTCGGCTTCGTCATCGTGGCAGCCAGCCAGCGCGGCTGCCGCTAGATAAGCGCCAACGCAAATCCCAGTCAGCACGGCGACCAAGGTGATTGCAGCAAACATCTTCATTTTGCCCTCCCTGTCCGGTGGGTTTCTGCTGAAGTATACCCGTGCGGGGCCGGGTTTGCCGCTAACCTACGCCTGCATGCACGCGCCTTCCAGTTCGCGGCGCACGGTTTTGGTGCCCAGCACCTCGGTCGCGGAGCGGTACAGCTCGAACCGCTGCAGGTTGCAGGCCAGTACGTGATAGGCGGGATCTTCCAGCAGCACGCCGGGGATGATTGCATGCTGGGTGATGTAATGCACCGCCAGCACCTTCGCCATCGCGATCACGGTCAGCGCCCGCGCCTGCTCATCGCCAGCCGGCAGATCGAACGCCAACGGATCATCGCTGTGCAGCGCCCAGTCCGCGAGCATGCCAGGCAGGCCCATCTTGTTTAAAAACAGCCAGCTCAGCATGCAGCTGGTTACGCCCCAGGTCGTGACTTCCAGCCGCAGGCGTTCGCCGCAATTGGCGGCTTGCAGGTATTCCGCACCGGGCCGGGGCCGGCCTAACCCGAGCAGCAGGACGCCGAGGCGGGAGAGCAATG
>CAYXMN010000023.1:14271-22704 GCA_964465955.1 uncultured Planctomycetales bacterium | reverse complement strand
TGCGGGGGTTGAGGAAGGCCGCGTTCCACCAGTTAAAGGCGTAATCATTTTAGGTCTGGCCGAGGATAGCTGGCGGCCAAACCACGTCGTGCAAGGCTATTTCACCGACACGGAGCGCGCCGCGGTAAATGCACAATGGTTCAAGCAGCGTCAATCGCATGGGATGCGTGGGAGTAACTTACTAGCGCCGGGCGCTGCGGCGTCAGCTGAACGGGAGGGCTACTTGGCGTTGGTGGCTGCCACGCGCGCGGCGGAGTTCGTTCAGTTCAGCTATGCCAATCTGGACCGGGAACGCAAACCACGCCGTCCCGCGCGGTATTTCACCTGGCTCTGCCGGTCCTTTGGGATTGAGGCGCAGGAGTATCACGGCATCGCCTCGGTACTGCCTCAAGCGGCTTTGGATGCGGTGCATACTCCGCAAGCAGCAGCAATGCTCACCGTTGCCGAGGTACCGGTGGTCGCGCCGCAGCAGTTGCTGGAAATACTGCCTACAGAGCTGAGCACGCTAGTAGCATGGCGCCGAGCGTCACAAGCGCCCGAAAGTATCTCCCATTCTGATTTCTGGCGCAGCAGGTTATTGCAATGGCAGGCCTCGGGCGAGCAGGCGATCCTCACTACCAGCGCAACTCAGCTTGAGATTTTAGCCAAATGCCCGTACCAGTATTTCGCTAAATACTCAGCGAACCTTCGCGAGCCGGATGATCCAGAACTCGGCAGCCGCGTGCTTGGCATGCTCTACCATGAAGTATTGCAGCGCCTGCTTGCGCCAGTAGCGGCTGAAGTTAGCGCAGGTTTGGCAGCAGGCGCAGCTCTTAAGCCGGTTGACTGGGCTGCTTTAGCGGAGCAGGTGCCGCAGTGCATCGAAGATAGCTTCGTCAGCATCGAGTTCCATGAGGATATCGCGCGAAAAGACTTTGTGAAAGAGCGCTGCAGCGCGTTAATCACTTACTTGCTGGCGGTATACGCGCAAGGCGGCCAGGCGGGGCAACTGCGCTGGCCGCTCATCCTGGAAGCTGGCTTCGGCAAGGCTGGCGGCTTGGTCGAAGCGCGGCTCGCCTTGGGCAGTTACCAGGTGGCGCTGCAGGGCAAGCTTGACCGGGTAGACCTCACCGGTGAGCTGAAGCTTGCGGTGGTGGATTACAAGCTGGGCCAGCGGACCATCGCGCCATGGAAACTCAGCGCCGGCCTGGAGCTCCAACTGCCGGTGTATCTCCTCGCGCTGGGTGAGCCGGTGCGGCTAGTGCCAGGGCAAATTGCGCGCACCTGGCCGCACGCGCAAGCAGAGTACCAACCGCTGGAATTCATGTACCTGGCTGGCCAGGCGAGCTTGAAACCCGCGCAGATTCCCACGGCTAAAATGATCAGCGCGGCCGCCAAGGCTGGACTGGATGCAGAAGCCGCGGTGCTTGGCTACGCGGTTGGATCTATTCGAGCTAGCCTCGACACGCTGAATTCCCTATCCTGCGCTCCAAGGCCGGCGCGCAGTCCGAATGGAGACTGGTCCGCCTGCCAGCACTGCGCCTTCCAGCCGCTTTGCCGGTTTGATCCCCTTGCCGGGGGGCATTATCGGCAAGCTTCAGGACTTGGCGGAAAGGATGAAGCGGCACTGACAACATGGTTGGCGGAAGGCCTGGCACTCCGGGAAGGGGGAGGGCAGGTATGAGCCGGGCCACTCCGACCCAGCGTGCAGTGATCGAGAGCCGGGGCCGGGAGCTGGCGGTGGCAGCCGGCGCTGGCTCGGGTAAAACGAGCACGCTGATCAAGCGAATAATTGGATTGATCACCGGCTCATGCGGCGACGAAGCCCCCGATGCCGGCCGGGCCCTGGAGCTAACGAGACTGCTCGTTGTCACCTTCACGCGCGCGGCTGCATCGGAATTGCGCGAACGCGTGGACGGGGCGCTGGCTGACGCGATCTCCGAGCAAGAGCAGGCTTTGCGTCTCAGTTCCCCAATCGAGCACGCGAGGATCCGCGAGATGCTGCGCCATTTGCGCCGCCAGCGCACTTTGTTGCCCTTGGCGCACATTTCAACTATCCACAGCTTCTGCCAGCGTGTAATCAACCAATACGGAGCGGTCCAGGGTTTAAGCGCAGGGCGGCTGCTGACTGAAGAAGATGCGGCCCAGCTTAAACACCAGCTTGCCACGCGCTTCCTTGACCGCCAGCTGGGCCGGGTCGAAGATGGGGAGTTACGTGAGTTGGCCTTTGCGTGGGGCGGGCGCGATGGCGTCGGGCCGGCGAAGATCGCGCAAGATGCCCCGGACACCGGGCTGCGGACGCTGCTGTTGAAACTGGCCAGCTTCCAGCAAGGGCTGCTCGATCCGCAGGCGTGGTGGGTAGAGCAGCAGGCGGTCCCTGAGTTGGATCCGGCGCGCTTCGATCCAGAGCATCCGCTGGTGGCAGGTTTGCTGAGGGAGTTGACACAGTGGCGTGACGAAACGATAGCTTTCAATGACCGCGAAGCGGCAGCGCTAGCCCTGGAGCAGCCAGATGCCGTGCACCTGCAGTATTCAGCTCATCGGCAGTACCTGTTGAGGCAGCTCGACACCGGAGGCTCTTGGGCTGCGCCGAGTTCTACGTTCAACGCCCTGCTGGCAAAGTGTGATGGTCTTGCAGGAAGGCCAAAGCTGCCGTATTCCCAAACCGCCTGCTCTGCTTATCGCCGGGATATCGACAAATCGTCACCATGGTATGGACGACTCGGTGAATCCAGTGAGCAGTTTAAATCTGAGCTGTTGGATTGGGCACGGCTGTTCAGCGAGCCGTGGCCCGCGGTAGCGCTGCGGGAAAACACCGTCCGGATGTGGCTGGCACGGTTGTGGCGGTTGGGGTTGGAGTTCGACGCGGAATACCGCGCCGTGAAACAGCAACGCCAGGCGCAGGATTTCAATGATCTTGAACGTGGCGCGCTTAAGTTGCTCGCGGCGGAAACTGGCGTTTATGGCCCAGGATCGCTGCGGCCATCGCAGGTCGCGCTGGAACTGCGCGGAGCTTTCCGCGAAGTGCTGGTGGACGAATACCAGGATGTGAACCGGCTGCAGGACGCGATTTTGCGCCTGGTCACGCCGGATTTGCCAGGAGCCGAGGGCCAGGCGCGCGTTGTGGTCGGCGATATCAAGCAGAGCATCTATGGATTCCGCCAGGCGGAACCGGAGATCTTCCGCGCCCTAGTATCGCAGCTTGAGACAAAGGATCAGGAGGGCCTGCCGGCGCGTTCCTTCAGGCTGCGTGAGAATTTTCGCAGCCGTGCCGGGATTCTTTCAGCCATCAACACGCTGATGAATGGTTTGTTCACAAGCGAGCTTGGTGGTGAAGACTATTCCGCCGGTGGTGCGCTGGAATATGGCGGGGAGTATGGCATCGAACCAGTACAGGCTGGAGGCGAACTGGCCCGGCTGCACCTTGTGCTGGATACCAGTAACCAAACCGAAGCTTACGCAGAGGACGGAGCAGGTGCAGCCTTGCAGGAGCAAGGTCTGGATGCGGCCTCCACTGAAACGGGTACTGACGAAAAGGCCTATCATCACCTGGCGCGGCGGCTGCGCGAGGTGTATTTGGCCGGGCAAGCAACCGCGGGCTATTTAACCGGGCGCGGCACGGGCAAGCGGCGTCCTGTGCAGTGGGAAGACCTTGTTGTGCTACTGCGCAGCAGGACTGGCTTGGGCCTTTTACGAATCATCCTGGAGCAAGCTGGCATTCCGGCCCAGGTGCCTGCTAGCGGAAGCTACTTTGACCAGCCGGATGTGCAAGATGCGCTGCTGCTGCTGCGCGCGGTGGCCAGTCCCTATGACGACTTGGCCCTGGCAGCTTGCCTGCGCGGGCCGCTGGGCCGGTTCTCCAACACAGACCTACTGATCGCACTGCATGGGGCGGCGGAGCCGATGGCGCGTCATGCGCCGGTCGTGGATAAGCTTGCCGCATTTCTTACAGCGCCTGCCGCAGAATTGCCCTACGCTCCGGACTACCTGGAGCGTGTCCAAACGCGGATCCAGGCCATGCTCTCCATGCTGGCGGTCTGGCGTAGCGCTGCCGCGCGCGAGCCGGTGGCGACGGTGGTTTGGCGCGTGCTCATTGACGCCGGCTTGCTGGTCTCCGCCGCCGCCGCGCCTTACGGAGCGCAGCGATGCGCGAACCTGTACGAACTGCATGATCGCGCGCTTGAGTTTGATGCGGGCGGGCGGTTCGGGCTGGCGCGGTTCTTGGAGTATTTGGCGGGAGTCGAAGCAAGCGCGCAGGATGCCGGCGAGTTCCCGGCGGCGGCCGGGGCTGGTGCAGTGCGTATTCTGACGGTGCACCAAGCGAAAGGCCTGGAGTTTCCCTGCGTGTTCCTGCCATATATGCACCGCCGGTTCAACGAGCGGGATTTGCGGCAGCAGGTGCTGATGAGTTACAGCGGCGGGCTGGCCGGGCAGCACTTGGACTTCCTGGGGCCGCTGGCTGCATTACGGCGAGGGGAGCTGCCTGAGCTGCCGCAGCGAAAATCAACACTCAAATACCGCCAAGTGCAACGGCTGCTTCAGCGGCAGTTAGCCGCAGAAGAGCTGCGGTTGTTGTATGTGGCGCTGACCCGGGCCCAGGAACGGTTAGAGCTGATTACTGTCCTCAAGCTGGCGGACCTTGCCGCGATCCGGACGGCGCAGCAGCCCCCGCGGCCAGAACAAGCCCGGCGGCCATGGGACTGGCTCCGGAGGCAGCTAGGCGACGGCATCCGTGCCGCAGTGCAGCATGGCATGGGAACCGAGGTGGATGGAACAGGCGGCTGGACTGTGAGCACCGCTCAAGCGCCAGCCTCGGAGGATCTGGGCGAGGCTGAGCGTCGCAGTTGGGAGAGAGTGGCCAGCGCGCCAGCCGGTCCGCATCAGCTGAGCGGGCTCGAACAGCAGCAGTTGCGCGAGCGGCTGGCATACCGGTATCCCTGGCCTGGCTCGATGCAGCTGCCAGTCAAGGTGACCATCACCGGTCTCGCCAAGCATGCGGAACCGTCGGCGGTGCGGCCGGCTGAGGGACGCTTCGCGCTGACCACAGAAGGTCTAGCTGGCCAAATGCTTCCAGGATTTATCTCGCAAGGGGCGGCGGAAACACCGCTGCGCCACGGTTCGGCTGTTCACCGGCTGCTCGCACTGCTTGAAGTGACAACAGCGAAAACTGAAAATGAGATCACAGCTCTGTGGGAAAGGGCGGGCGAACCGGAGCTGGGAAGACGTTATGCCGCCAAAGCTTCACGCATGATCCAAGATCTGGCGGTCGCATTCGGGCCCTGGGGCGGAGTTGCCCAGGCGCGTGAACTGCCGGTAACGATGGCGGTGGTGCCGGCGGAACTACCTGGGCTGTTGGACCTTCAGCAAATCGAATTGAAGCAATGCCATCCAGACGATTGGGTGTTGGTGCAAGGAGTGCTGGACCTGCTGCTGCGCTGGGCGGATCGCGCGGTGGTGTTGGACTATAAGACTGACCGTGGTCTCAACGCCCTAGCGCTGAAAAAACGCTATCAAGCGCAGTTACAGTGGTATGCCAGGGCGGTTCGGGAACTGTGGCCGGATCTGCCTGGCCAGGCGATCACCTGCGCGTTGTACGCCTTCAACGGGCCGGGCTTGGTGATTCTGTGAAAAATTGGGTGAAGTACTAAACTGAAACGCGATCTTAATGGTATGAACCTTAGCAGCAGGCTGCAATAAATGCGGCGGCTCAGTATTTGTTTTCTGGGGTGCTCATGCCTGACATCGCAAGCCCAGACAGCCTGAACCTGGCGTATCTGGAAGAGCTATACCAGCAGTACTTATTGGATGAAGCTTTGGTGCCTGAAGAATGGCGCACCTACTTCGCCGCCCAAACGCCGCCTGACGCCGCCCCGCGTTTCGGTCCGCGCTTCAAGCCGGCGAGTGTGTTCAATCCTGGCGCAGCGCCGGCTACTAATGGAAACGGCTGCCTGGATGACATCGTGCTCAAACAAGATCGGGTGGACCAGCTTGTGCGGGCCTATCGTATGCGCGGGCATGCGATCGCCGAAATCGATCCGTTGGGCCAGCCGCGGCCTGACGAGCCAAACCTGCACCTGGATTACTACGGACTCAGCGAGCAGGATTTGGGCCTCGTGTTTAGTTCTAACACGATTGCCGGGCCGGAGCGGCTCACACTGCGCAGCATCCTCGAACGCATGCACGCGACCTACTGCCGGAGCATTGGCGCGCAGTTCATGCATATCGATGATGTGGCGGTGAAGGATTGGCTGCAGGATCGGATGGAGCGGACACGAAACCGGCTGCAACTGACCCGTGGCGAACAACTCACCATCCTGACGAAACTAACCGACGCCGTGATCTTCGAAGAATTCATGCAAAAGAAGTTCATCGGTGCGAAACGCTTCTCGTTGGAAGGGGGCGAGGCGCTGATTCCCCTGCTGCTGCTCGCACTGAACAAATCGGCGGAGCAGGGGCTTAATGGCGTGGTGATTGGCATGGCCCATCGCGGGCGCTTGAATGTGTTGGCCAACATCATCGGCAAGAGCCAGCGCGAGATCTTCCAGGACTTTGAGGGGGTCAATCCGGAGTTCCAGGATCACCTCGGCGACGTGAAATACCATCAAGGGCATGGCACGACCTGGACTGGTCCAAACGGCCACAGCCTGCATGTCTCGCTGTGTTTCAATCCGAGCCACCTCGAATTCGTCAACCCGGTGGCGCTTGGCCGCGCCAGGGCCAACATTGATCGTTACGCCTCGCCGCAGCAGCCGAAAGGCATGGCGCTGTTGATTCACGGCGATGCCGCATTCGCGGGCCAAGGGATTGTGCAGGAGATTCTCAACTTGAGCCAGCTGCCGGGCTACACGACCGGCGGTACGGTGCATATCATTCACAACAACCAGATCGGATTCACCACTGATCCGCAGGACAGCCGTTCCACCCAGTATGCGACTGATGTAGCGAAGATGCTGCAAATCCCGGCCTTCCACGTCAACGGCGAAGACCCGGAGGCGGTGGCCCAGGTTGTGAATCTCGCGATGGATTTCCGCTGGGAGTTTAAGCGCGATGTGGTGATTGATCTCTACTGCTACAGGCGGCGCGGGCACAATGAGGGCGATGAGCCATCCTTCACCCAGCCTCTGATGTATGAAACGATCAAAGCCAAGAGCAATGTACGCGAGATTTACCGCGACCGGCTGGTTGAGCTGGGTGAGATTTCTAAGCAACAGGCAGACGATATAGCTGTGCAGCGCCGGGCGCACTTGGAGGAGGAACTCGCGGCGGCGCGCCAAGCCCAGCCGATACGCAGCCTGGGCAATCTAGGAGAGATTTGGAGCAAGTACCGCGGCGGACCGCAGGATGTGGTGGCAGGAGTAGAAACCGGCGTACGCAAGCAGGTTCTCAGCCAGCTGCTCGGCAAACTTTGCGAATTACCGCTAGGCTTTACCCCGCATCCCAAGATTGCACGGCAACTTGAACTGCGGCGCAAGATGGCGAGCGGGAAGGAGCAGTTGGACTGGGCCGCGGCTGAAGCACTGGCATTCGCCACCATCGCTACTGAAGGCCTGCGCGTGCGCTTGACCGGTCAAGACAGCCAGCGCGGCACATTCAGCCATCGCCATTCGGTGCTGCATGACTATAAAACCAACGTGAATTACATGCCGCTGCAGCATCTGGCGCCGGAGCAAGCGCCGGTGGAGATTTTCAATAGCCCGCTGAGCGAAGCAGGCGTTTTAGGTTTCGAGTACGGTTACAGCCTGGATTATCCGGATGCACTGGTGTTGTGGGAGGCGCAGTTCGGCGACTTCGTGAATGGCGCGCAGGTGATTATCGACCAATTCATCGTGAGCGCTGAGGATAAGTGGGGCTACTTCAGCGGCCTCGTGCTGCTGTTGCCTCACGGATTTGAGGGCATGGGACCTGAACACTCCAGCGCCCGCTTGGAACGGTTTCTGATGCTGGCGGCGGATCACAACATCCAGATTGTGCAGCCCTCCACGCCGGCGCAGTATTTCCATGTGATTAGGCGGCAAGTGATTAGCGAGTGGCGCAAGCCGTTAATTGTGCTCACCCCCAAGAGCTTGCTGCGCGACCCGCTCTGCGTTTCCAGCCTGGAAGACTTAAGCCAGGGCCGGTTCCACCGCGTCCGGTTTGATCGCAAGCAACTTAATACGAAGAAAGTGAGAAAACTTTTGCTGTGCAGCGGCAAGATGTTTTTCGAGTTATTCCGCGGACGGGAAGAGCTGGCGCGTGAAGATGTCGGCATTCTGCGTCTGGAGCAGCTTTACCCCATCAGCGAGCAAAGTCTGACGGTAGCGCTGGAGCAGTATCCCGCCGGGACTCCCGTCACCTGGGTGCAGGAAGAGCCGGAAAACATGGGCGCGTGGAGCTTCGTAAGGGAGAGGTTGCAGGAGGCTACGGGAAAGGCCATACAATTCATTGGAAGACGGTCTGCCGCCAGTCCGGCAGCCG
>CAYXMN010000023.1:5954-14261 GCA_964465955.1 uncultured Planctomycetales bacterium | reverse complement strand
TGCAGGAAGAGCCGGAAAATATGGGCGCTTGGCAGTACCTGCAGCGCCAATTCGGCCAGGAGATCTTTGGCCGGCATCCATTAAGCATCATCTCGCGTCCGGCAGCGGCCAGTCCTGCGACAGGCTCAGCCAAGAAACACCTGGAAGAAGAACACGAGTTGGTGGCGCGCGCGTTCGCACTGTAAGCTAGACGTATTATTTGCGGAGCAACTTGAGGTGTGGTGTGGCAATTGAATTAAGGGTGCCTGAGGTTGGTGAATCAATCACTGAGGTGTTTATCGCCCAGTGGCTTGTACAAGAAGGTGAAGCCGTCAAGCGCGACCAAGCGCTGGCAGAACTGGAAAGCGATAAAGCCACGATTGAACTGCCGGCGCCCAACGACGGCGTGATGGGCCGGCAGCTCAAAGGCAAGGGAGCCACGGCTGGTGTGGGCGAAGTGATTGGGATGCTGGTGGCAGGCTCAGCCCTAGCTCACGAGGTGGTAATCGAAGTTGATGAGCCGCAAGGCACGCCACAGCTGGTGGCGCAGCCCAAGGTCGGCGGAGTGACCCCGGCGGCCCGGCGCGCGGCTGCGGAAGCCGGTGTCGACGTGAACGAGATTGCCGGGACGGGCAAAAGCGGGATGGTTCTGAAGTCTGATGTTGCGCAGACACAGCAACCGGTTGGCGCGCCTTCGACTCCAGCGCTAATCCCCACTCCGGACAAGCCCAGCGCACCGGTGGTTCCGCCTGCCACGTTGGCGGCTGCAACTGATCCGTTGCAGGAAGAAGATATCTTGCCGATGAGCCCAATCCGGCGCACCATTGCTGCCCGCCTGTTGGAAAGCCAGCAAACTTCCGCACAGCTGACGACGTTTCAGGAAGTGGACATGTCCGCGGTATTCGAGCTGCGCGCGAAATACAAGGATGCATTCCTCGCGAAGTTTGGCGTCAAGCTCGGACTAATGTCGTTCTTCGTCAAAGCGGCGATCGAAGCGCTCAAGGCGTATCCGGCGGTCAATGCTGAGATTCGCGGCGACAGCATCGTGTACAAGAACTATTACAACATCGGCATTGCGGTCGGTGGCGGCAAGGGCCTGGTCGTGCCGGTACTGCGCAGTGCGCACCGTTTGAGCATTGCTGAAGTTGAGACGCGGATCGCGGATTTCAGCAAACGCGCTGGGGAGAACAAGATCGCGCTGGAAGAGCTTACTGGCGGGACTTTCACCATCAGCAACGGTGGAGTCTACGGCTCGATGCTGTCTACGCCGATTCTCAATCCGCCGCAGAGCGGTGTGCTTGGGCTCCACGCGATTAAAGAACGCCCGGTGGTCGTGGCTGGCGAAATCACCGTTCGTCCGGTAATGTATTTGGCGCTAACATATGATCACCGGATGGTCGACGGGCGCGAGAGCGTCGGCTTCCTCATGAAAGTCAAGGAAGCGATCGAGGATCCCACACGGATCCTGCTCGAAATCTAGCCAGGCGAGGAACTTATGGAACGCAAGCAGCACGATATCGTTATCATCGGCGCGGGTCCAGGCGGCTATACCGCAGCAATCCGCGCGGCCCAGCTCGGGTTGGACGTGGCCTGTATCGAGGCGGAGGAGCGCTTAGGTGGCACCTGCTTGCGCATCGGCTGCATCCCCTCCAAGGCGCTGCTAGAAAGCAGCGAGCGCTTCGCCTGGGCAAGGCACGAAGCTGTTGTACACGGAGTCAAACTGGATCGCATCGGGTTGGACGTGGCAGCGCTGCAAACGCGCAAGGAAGGCATCGTCAGCGATCTGACCAGCGGAATCGCCGGACTCTTTAAGAAGAACAAGATCACGCGCTACTCCGGCAAAGGCACTATTTCTGCGCCGGGCGTCGTGCAGGTCAAGGGTGCGGATACGCTGGAGCTTACAGCGAAGCAGATCCTCATCGCCACAGGCAGCGTGCCCGCCATCCTGCCGGGCGTGAAACTAGACGGCCGGATCGTAGGCGATAGCACCACTGGCCTCAGTTTTGATCAAGTACCGGAGACGTTGATAGTGATCGGCGCCGGCTATATCGGCATGGAGCTAGGCAGCGTCTGGCTGCGCCTGGGTAGCCAGGTTACCGTGCTGGAATACCTCGACCGCATTCTACCGGGGCTCGATAGTGAAATCGCACGCGAGGCGCAGCGCATCTTTAAAAAGCAGGGTTTCGAGTTCCGTCTCGGCGCGCGTGTGACCGGCGCGAAAGCGCACGGCAAGCAGGCGATCGTTGAACTCGACGGCCAGGAGCCGCTCACCGCGGATCGCGTGCTATGCCTAACCGGGCGCAAGCCTTTCACTGACGGGCTTGGGCTGGAGAACGTTGGTCTGAGCACCGATGAACGCGGACGCATCCCGGTGAATCAGCACTTCCAGACTAAGGTTGAAGGCATCTATGCAATCGGCGATGTTATTGCCGGACCGATGCTGGCGCATAAGGCCGAGGAAGAGGCGGTGGCGTGCGTGGAGCAAATCACGAGCGGTTTCAGCCACGTGAATTACAGCGCCATGCCCGCCGTGGTCTATACCGAACCGGAGATCGCCGCAGTGGGCCGGACCGAGGACGAATTGAAGGACGCTGGCGTGGAATACAACAAAGGCGTGTTCATGTTCCGCGCTAATGGACGCGCGAAAGCGTTAAACGCAACCGAAGGCCGCGTCAAAGTCCTGGCGGATAAAAAGTCCGACAAGCTGCTTGGCGTGCATATCATCGGCCCGCGGGCAGGCGATCTAATTGCCGAATGTGCATTAGCCATGGAGTTTGGCGCTTGTGCCGAGGACATCGCGCGCACCTGCCATGCGCATCCGACGCTGTCCGAAGCGGTGAAGGAAGCCGCGCTGGGCGTGGCCGGGCGCATGCTCAACAGCTAATCCACCTGATCAGCGCAACAAGCTATTCCGCCAAGCCAAGTTTGGTGAAGTCCTGCATATTCAGGCTCGCTGAGTAGTCGTAGGGCGAAAGGTCCAGCGCAGCAAGCTTGTCGCTAAGCAGTACGCCGGGCGAGTAAAATCCGATGAATACTAGCAGTGCCTCGCGGTCGAGCGTGTCGGTCAATTCGCGGTACGACCTGGTAATCTCAATCTCGGCAGCCGCTGCCTGAGCCTCACGGATAGCTTTGTCCACTGCAGGCTGGGCTTGGTTCCAGTAGTTCCCGCCGTTCCCGAGCAAACTGCCGTAAAGGTAGGGGTAGGCCAAGGCATCCGGGGCGGGATAAGCGGGGAATAACCGCCGGTAAACGATTTCGTGGGTGCCCTTGTCCAGCCGTAAGCGCAGCTCTTCGCGAGTGAGGCCAAACGGGCGCATTTTTATCGAAATTTCCTTCCAGTATTTCAGCACTTCAACGACTTCGTCCGCTGCGTCAGTCTCTTTGAGATAGCCCAGGTCCATCCCCGGCAGGAGATGGATGCCGTCTTGATGGTCAGCCGCCAGCAGTCCGCCCTGGGCAGCGGGGATGTCCTGGCCCATGGGATAGGTGGGTTTAACCAAGATGCCCGGAGGATTGAGATCCTGTAATGATTCAGGAAAGAAGTAAGGCCAGCCGGTGATCTGGTGGTGGAGCATCTCAGCGAGATATTCACGATCGATAGACCAATTGACTGCCTGGCGCAATCCGAGTTTACTCTGGAATTTATCCTCCCCCCAGGGGAATTGGTGCAGGTCAAACTGGCCCACCACCGGAACCGCAGTGTTCAGGTGCCTAAACTGACCAGGATGCTGCTGTTCAGCGTCAGGCACATCCTGCCAGCGCAGATTTGCCGCATGCAGCTTGCCGGCGGTAAACAGTTTCAGTTGTTCTTCCCTGTCTGGTACGAGTAAAAAGGTAATTGTGCCGGCGACAGGTTGTCCTGCCACTGACGCAGGATTGGGTTTTAGCGCAATGCTGGCTGGTTCGCCCGCCGCAGAATCGCCGGAGTTATAGCTGCCGACGCACCATGGGCCATAGCCATGCGCTGAGGCGAGATCTGCGTTCTCCAACACGCCTAAGCCCGGTTGGGAAACCCAAGCGGGGAAAAACTGATTGGGTCGCGTTAACGCCACGGTCAATGTACCGTCGTCGACGTGCAAACCACTAATATCGGAGGCTGAGCCTTGTTGATATTCCGCCGCCCCTTGAATCAAATCCGTAAGTTGGGCGCGTAGAGGGGACTCGCGTGCATTGAGTATCTGCTTGCAATGCGTGGTAAACAAGTTCCCTAAGTAACCAGGTTCGCCAGGCTGTTCTCCCATTGACTTTAGTTGAAATACCCAGGTGATGCCGCCGTCGCTACTAGACCACTCGTCAGCCAGGCCTGGCTGTTGCGAACCATCACCCATGCTTTGCACCAGCGGCAGGGCTATGCAGCGCGCCAGCGACATCAGGCGCGGATCGCTCAAGTCAAGCGCGGTCATCGCCGGATCATCGGCGGCGATTTCCAGCGGTAGCACAATGCTGCTGCCAGGCACGGCAGCCGGTACGGTTGTCGCTGAAGCGCCAGTGTGAGTTCCGGACTGTCCCGCAGGTTTTGCCGGTGGGCAGCCATTCAGCAGCATTAGACTGCTCAGCAGCAGGCCGATCCCGATCAGCAACCGGGCAGTTCTTGTTAATGGTTCATGCATCGTCATTACCTTCGATCATCTGGCGTAATTCAGTCCCTAATCGTTCAACCGTAAAGCGCGACACATCAAAGTCCGCTGCTTCGCGCCGTAGCACTGGCACGGCCCGGATTGCGCTAGCGAGGTTCTCCAAACAGGCGGGCTCGCTCAGGCTGGTGGTGGCTATGCCTCGTGAACTAATCTCAGCCATTGCACCGCCTTCGGTAATCACCGCTGGAGTCCCATGCGCCAGCGCTTCCAACACTGGAAAGCCGAAGCCTTCCTCAGTGCTAAAGTTGACCAGTAGGTCGGCTCCGCGGTAAAGCTGGCTTAAGTCGAAATCGGTCACACGACCTAGGTCGTAGATCGCGGCGGAGCGAGCCGGCGCAGGCGGCGGAGCGCCGGCATGCTGCAGTGCGAGTAAGCGGCTAGGAGGCTCGGAATGATGGCTACCATCGCCGCCAACAAGCACCAGCGAGCCGCGATAGTGACCGCCCAGGACGAGTTGACGGTAAAGCTCCACGAGTAGCGAAGTGTTTTTACGTGGCCCGCGCGTGCCGACTGCGAGGAGGTAATTCCCCGGATCTCGCAAGTTATTCAAGCTGCCCAAGACCTGTAGGGCATAGTCGCCGTGTGAGTGTTGTTGAGCTAATTGCAGTAGGCGCGGGCTGAGCGCGGGGTAAACAACCTGGAGCCGCCCGCCGGCGCTGGGAAACAGCCGCGCCATGATTTGCGCAGTATGGCGGGAGATGCAAAGCAGGCTCGCCTTACGCTTCAAGCTGCGTCGGATACCGCTGCGATAAAGCAGCCGTGCACGCCAGGATACCGTCGCGGGGTGGGTAAAAGGCAACACATCAGGAATTAGCACGAGTTCGCGCGCTGCAATCGCCTGCTGGGGCAAGGTGAAATCGCAACCCAAGTAGGCGTCTAGGTTTAGCGGTCTAAATTGGGCTGGAAGGTCGCGGTGTTCTTGCAGAATGCGTTGCAGGCCGGGTATCGGCGCTTTCGCCGGGCCTTGCGGCAGGTGTAAAATCACCTTGGCCAGGTGAGCCGCCGCACGCTGTCCGCCTTCTTCCTGGACTAGGTCAAAATCGCTGCTTGAACGTGCATACACATGCAAATCCCAGTCGGGGGCAGCCTCGGCAAGCGCCAGAACATAGATGCGGCTCAACCGCCCCAATCCCGTGGGATTACCCAACGCCAAGCCTGAGATGCCGATGCGCACTGCGCCGATTATAGCCCGCTGTTCGTGCTATGCTGTGCAGATGCGGAACATTTTGCTCGTTCTAGGGTGCCTTATTATTGCGCTGGCTGGGTGCCAAGGCGCGGAGCGTAGCAAATCAGCCAAGGTTTCGGATTACACCCTTCCGCCGTCATCGCCATGGCTCGATCCCACAGTACAGCTCAGTTCTGCGGTACGCTTGACCACAAGGACAGGCATAGACCTAAGACGGGCGTTATTAGCACCTGCTGGGACGGCAAATGACCATTTGGCGTTGCTGCAGCTCCGGGATTATTCAAAACAACCTGAAGGCGAACCTGATCCGCAGTTGATCTTTGTGCTTGATTTAGAAACCGAAGAACTGCATAAAGTTAAAGATCTGCCCGGTCACGTATTAGGAGTGTTCCCGGCGGTAAGTGGCGAGGGCTGGCTCGCTTACTGTCTCCAAGCTGAAGCAGGCCAGGCTTGGGATACGGGAAAGCTGACTTTGGCTTCCGTGACTGCCGAAGCCGGCGTGCAGGTCTGGGACACTCAGGAACGTATCTGGCCGCTAGGCGTGCTTCACGGACAGGGTCTTGCAGCCGTGCCGTTCAGTAAAGTCTCGCTTAACGCGGGAATGATGGTGCCGACCCTCAGTTGGCAGGAGCCGATGCTCAGGCTCGATCCGAAAGCCCAAGTGGTTAAGCCGCAAGCAGGTCCATGGTTGTTGCTTGAAGAAGAAGGATTAGCTGCGGGTTTGGTACTGGACTATGATCCGGCGTTGCCGGCGCAAGCCAAACTGCAATATCTTGCCACGCCAGGGGCGAATGTCCAGCAGCAAAAAACCTGGACCTTTGGCTACTTCGCCAGTGGTGGACAGACAGGCTGGTTGCCGGCGCTGGCAGCGGTGGATGCTGAAAACTTGGTGGCTATCGTTTTTCAACCGGATGGTACAGGGAAGGGCACTGGTGGCGGCGCAGGCGGCATCTTCAGACTGCTGGTGCTGAATGCGGCCACAGGAACAGCGGACGTGATCGAGGATCACCTGCCGCCGGATTTACCTGTCGTCGCGGACCAAGGCGTAGTGTTCTACACCCGGCAAGCCTGGGCCGGGGAGGTGATGCGCTGGGAAGTATGGGCCAGCAGCCCAGATGGACTGCGCAAGCATCTTTTGTACCACACCGACGATGCGCTGTATCTTGCCGTGGAGGACGCCAGGGGTGGTCGCAGGCTGCTGCTGAACCGGCAATATCTGGAAGTAACCGGTGGCAAGCCTGAACTGCATAGCGAACTGCGCGAAGTGAGCCTGGACCCGCTGACGGATATCGGCAGCGCTGCAGAGGTGCAGCCCCTCACTTCACCAGAGGCGGAGAAGCCAGGTGACGCAGCGGCGGCCAGCCCTGACAGCCCGGAGCTATTCGGCGAGCCGGGCGGCCAGGCCGCCCCGCCGGCGCAGCACGGCGATGGCCCTCCGCCGATTACCATCCCCAAATAGGACTAATCTGCCGCTACAGCCTCAGGGTAGAACGGTGTGCGGTCTTCGCCGGCGACGATGATACTGTGCGAGAGCGATTGATCCGGTGCCACCACCGCGCCTGGACCGATGATGCAATCTGAAAGCTCTACGTTAGCTCCAACCTGTGCGCCCGGCATCAAAATGCAGTTTTGCAGTCGGCTATTCTCGCCGATGCTAACCTCGCGCATCACAATCACGCGATGGAATAGGTCGACACCTTTGCTGAGAAACACGAGATCCTTGAACACCGCGCAATCGTCGCGCGCACCCCACAAGCTCGTTTCTCCGAGCGTATACCGTGCCGCGAGCAATGCAAAATTAGCTGCGTTGTAGCTCTCGAAAGTGCCAATGTCGTACCAGAACTCCGCATGGGCGAAATGGGTGAGAGCACCCTGCTCCTCGATGAGCTGAGGGAAGATTTCGCGCTCAATGCTGACCGGCCGGCCGGTTGGAATCGAGGCAATCACCTCGGGTTCCAGCACATAGATGCCTGCGTTGATGAAGGAAGCGGCGCTGGTCGAATGCACCGGCGGCTTCTCGGTAAAGCCGGTGATGGTTTCGCCGTCGAGGTGGAATAGGCCATAACGCGATGGATCGGCGACTTTAAAACCCACCAACGTCGCCGGGCGCTGCGCCTGCTTATGCTTTGCGATAACAGCCTTCAGATCAACGTTGCTGAGAACATCCGCGTTAAGCACAATCGCTTGCTCCAAGCCAATTTGTCCGCGCGCGTGAGCCAACGCACCCGCGGTGCCGCGTGGTTCTGATTCAATGCTGAAGCTGAACTGAAGCCCGCCGGAATAACCTTGGACGTACTCCCGAAGCTGTTCTACCTGGTGCCCAGCCGCCAAGACCAGGCGGTTTACGCCGGCGCGCGCGAGCTGGGAGATTTGGTAATGCAGCAGCTCGCGGTCGCACACAGGTAGCAGTGACTTCGGCAGGTGGCGGCTGAGCGGCAGCAGGCGGGTAGCCAGTCCGCCGATTAACAGGACTGCGATCATGACTTGATTGTACTAGGCTCCTGC
>CAYXMN010000023.1:0-5944 GCA_964465955.1 uncultured Planctomycetales bacterium | reverse complement strand
GCCGCCGAGTGCATGGCCCAAAGCGCCAACACCCTGCACGACATCGTGGTGAAGATGGTGTGATCGCCGTCGCCCCCGTGCTTCAACGCACGCGCTGCAGCACCATGCTGTCGCCGTAACTGAAGAAGCGGTAACGCTTATCGATGGCATGTGCATAGGCTTGGCGCAGCAGTCCTTCACCGCCGAAAGCGTAGACCAGCGCGAGGAGGGTGCTGCGCGGCAGGTGGAAATTGGTCAGCAACAGACTACAGGCGTCTGTGCCGTGTCCGGGGTAAATGAAGGCGTCGGTCAGTCCGGCGGGCACGCTGCCAGGCTGGCGCAAGGTGTGGAGTACGCGAAGACTCGTCGTGCCGACTGCCAGAATCGGCGCGCCAGCTGCGTAAGCGTCTTGATATTGAGCAAGTACTGCCGGCGTCACAATATAAGGCTCGCTGTGCATCATGTGATCGCGTAGGTCGCCGCTCCGGACCGGAGCAAATGTACCTAGACCGACATGCAGCGTTACCTCGATTTGTCTTGCTCCGGTCTTCGCTAAATCGTTCAGCGCCGCCCCGTCAAAATGCAAGCCGGCAGTGGGTGCGGCGACAGATCCCGCCTGGGAGGCGAAGACGGTTTGGTAGCGCTGGTGGTCAAGCGCGGCTTGCTCAGGTGTGAGATCCACGGGTCGTTTAATATACGGCGGCAACGGTGTTTCGCCATGCCGCTCCAGGAATTCCAATAACTCCGCCAAGCTGGCAGAGTTGCCAGCCTCGTTGAGAAACCGCACCTGGATGCCATCCAGCGCTTTGGGTTCTAGCAATTCACAGTGCCAGCCGTCGCTAAGCTCCACCTTTTCTCCGGCAGGCTGGCTCGCTCCGCTGCCAACCACCGCCTCGCAGAGGCCGTCGCCCAGCCAGCGATGGAACAGCACCTCCACCTTACCGCCGCCTTGGCCTGCGGCGTTGCGCGGACGTGCGCCCCACAGGCGGGCTGGGATGACTTTGCTGTTGTTGACAACGACCAGTGTCCGTGGCGGCAGAAGGTTTGGCAGCTCGGTGAATGAATGATCACTGATGGCGCCGGCCGGTGCGTCAACCAACAGCAGGCGCGACGCACTGCGCGCTGCCAGCGGTTGTTGCGCTATCAATTCGGGCGGTAGCTGGTAATCCAGCCGTGCGACGGGGTAGGACGGGCGCGGCATCGATTACACGAGCGGTGGCGCGCCAGCCGGGGGCTCCAACGCACGCAGGTGCGGCAGGTATTTATACAGCGCTTCCGGGATCATCACGTTGCCTTCGGGGGTCTGGTAATTCTCCAGCAAGGCGATGATCAACCGCGGCAAGGCCAGGCCTGAAGCGTTGAGCATGTGCGGGTATTCCAACTTGGCTCCGGGGCCGCGGCGGAAGCGGATGTTCGCCCGCCGCGCTTGGTAGTCCGTGGTGTTACTCGCGCTGGAAATCTCGCGCCACACCCCGTCCGCCGGGCAATGCACCTCAATGTCGTACGTCTTGGCGCTGCCGAAGGCCATATCACCTGTTGGCAACACCTTCCGCCTGAAGGGCAGGCCAAGTAGCTCAAGGATGTACTCCGCCTCGGCGGTAATGTGCTCGTGGTCAGTCCAGCTTTGCTCCGGATCGGACAAGCAGACCAGTTCCACCTTCTCGAATTGGTGCAGGCGGATTAAGCCGCGCGCTTCCTTGCCATAGCTGCCTGCCTCCACGCGCCAGCACGGGCTGTAGGCGCATAACTTTATAGGCAGTTCGGGTTGTTCAAGGATGGTGTCGCGGTAATAGTTGACCACGGGCACTTCCGCAGTCGGGATCAGGTAATACTGCGGACCGGGATAATCTTCCCAGCCAGGTTGGCCTTCGATGTAAACGTGGTACATCTCGCTGCCGAACTTGGGCAGCTGGCCGGTGCCTTCCGGGCAGCGCGGATGGACGATGAACGGCGGGCGCAATTCGGTGTATCCGTGGCGATGCGTGTGGACGTCTAACATCAAGTTGATCAGCGCACGCTGGAGCATTGCACCGTTGCCAACCAGCACGGGGAAGCCGCTGCCGGCCAGGCGGTTGCCTGCTTCAAAATTCACCAGTTGCAAGCGATCGCACAACTCAACATGGTCGCGCGGAGTAAACCTGAAGGCCCGTGGTTCGCCGGTGGTGGCAACGATCTCAGCCTTTTCCTCGCCGCCGACGGGAATTGCGTCGTGCGGATAATTCGGCAGGCCCATCAGCAACGCACGTTCCTCGCGGTCGAGGGTGCTGAACTGCGCTTCCAGCATGCTGACCCGCTCGTTCAGCAGACGCACCCGGTCTTTTTGCTCCTCGGCTGATTCGTGGTTGCCGGCTTTCATCAACTCGCCGATTTCCTTGCTCGCGGAGTTCTTCTCCGCGCGCATTTGATCAAGCTCGGTCTGGATGCTGCGGCGCTGTTCATCGATTGCCGTGAAGCGGTCCACATCTTCCGCGAAGTGCTCGCCGCGTGTGCGCAGCATATCCTTCGCAATCTCCGGCGCTTCACGCAGGAATTTTTTATCAAGCATCAAGATACCCCAATAGCTGTCCTTGAGCCAATTCGCCGCAGGTGACGGTCTGTTCTGACAGTACCCCGGAGGCTTCAGCCTCGCATACGACCGTGGCCTTATCCGCCTCAACCTCAAATAGGTCCTCACCGGCGGCAACTTGCTCGCCGGGCTGCTTGAGCCAAGCGCCAAACTTGATCTGTTCGCTTTGCATGCCGAGATCCGGCAGGTTGATCGCGATCCGTGCCATGCCTATCCCTCCTTAGGAAGCGCGGTATTTGGCTGATAGCTCACGTACCAACTCGATCACGGTGCTGGTTGCGGTGCCCGGCCCCATCACTTCGGCCACACCGGATTTTTTAAGCACTATCGCGTCTTCATCCGGGATGATCCCGCCGGCTAAGACCGGCAATTGACCGAGGCCTGCGGCCGCCAGCTCTTCCAGCACGCGCGGAATGAGCGTCAGGTGAGCGCCCGATAGGATGCTGAGGCACAGCACGTCTGGGTCTTCCTGGCGGCAGGCGTTGACGATCATGCTTGACGTCTGGTGCAAGCCGGTGTAAATCACTTCGCAGCCTGCATCTTTCAGTGCGCGGGCCACGACTCGCGCGCCGCGGTCATGGCCGTCAAGGCCTGGTTTGGCCACGATCACGCGAATGGTATGTGTAGCAGTGGACATGTGCAAATTTTAACACTTGCCAGGAATACCTGTCGGATTACTCGATTAAAGCATCAGTTGAAGCAATCACGATGGTAAATAGGTATTGTTCGATTGCGATTGCATGGCAATTGGACATGCAGTAAAATTAACGGCTTATTGGATACCGCCCTTAACTGGGGCGTGAGGTGGAAGCGATGTCGATTAAAGAAGCAGATCTGCCAAAGTACCAAGCCTTGCTGGAAGAAAAGAAGGAAGAGATCTCCAAGCAGCTCTCCGGACTGCGCAAGAAGATCATGAAGAGCTTGGATGAAGACCGCGTGTATGAACGCAACACGGGCGATCCGGACAGTGATTTCATTACTGAAAGCAGCGAGTTAGTAAAAGACGAGTTGATGATTCGCAACCTTGAAAAAACCCTGCGTGATATTGAAGATGCCCTGGTCGCGATCGAGGAAGGGTACTACGGCATCTGCCAGAAGACCGGCAAGAGCATCGAGCCCGCCCGGTTAAAGGCGATCCCCTGGGCAAAGTACAGCATCGATGTCCAAGAGGAAATCGATCGCTACGAGCTGGAAGCCTCCTAAGGCTGCCCGATGCGTACCTGCCTGACCATCACACTGCTGCTGTGGGCCTCGCTAGCGAGTCAGGCCCAGGCAGCGGGCTTAATCCCAGGGCAGGCAACAAGCGCCGCCGCGTCGATCTGCTCCGGCCAGGCTTGCCAACGTAGCGCTTGGGCCGCTGCCGACCAAACCCCGGCGTTTCTTCCAGACTATCCGCACCTGGCCGGACCGGCGCTGGAGCAAGCGCCCAGCCTGCCGAGCCAGTGGCAGGCGTTGCCTGTGTCGCAGCCGCGCCGGCCCAGCCAACCTCGCGCTCCTTAACCACTGCTGGCCCGTAAGTATCAGCCCGGCAGCCTTGCCGGAAAGCACTCCACAATTATCGAGGCCAAGCATGGATTTCATTGGAAGATTATTCGATTCAAACAAGCGCGATCTGGCACGCCTGCAGCGCACAGTGGTGTACATCAATGCGCTGGAACCCCGCTGCAAGCAGCTGAATGACGCCGACTTCCGCGAACGTATCGACGTTATCCGCCGGGAGGTCCAAGCGCTCGTGGAACAGCACGGGCTGGAGAGTCCGAAGGTTGATGCGCTGCTGCGTGACAACATCCCTGAAGTGTTTGCGCTGTGCCGCGAGGCGGCGGTGCGCACCCTTGGATTGCGCAATTTCGACGTGCAGATGGTGGCGTCGATCGCGCTGCATGAAGGGCGTATCGCCGAGCAGAAAACCGGCGAGGGTAAAACACTCTCCGCCGTGCCTGCTCTCGTGCTCAACAGCTTAACCGGCAAGGGCTCGCATCTGATCACGGTGAACGATTACCTCGCCCGCCATGGTGCGGAATGGATGGGGCCGATCTACCGCTTGCTCGGCTTGAAAGTGGCCACGCTGCAGCATGGCACCCGGACTGGCGGGCGGCACCAGGTCTACGCCAGCGATATTGTATATGGCACAAACAACGAATTCGGTTTCGACTACCTGCGCGACAACATGGTGATCCGGGCGGAAGAGCAAGTCCAGGGCATCCTGGGCTATGGCATTGTCGACGAGTGCGACAGCATCCTAATCGATGAAGCGCGCACGCCGCTGATCATCTCGGGCTCATCCAACGAAGACACCAGCCTGTATAAACGCGTGGATTCCGTGATGCGGCGGCTGACCGGTAAAGATGTCACCGGCGAGGACAAGCCGAAGGACATCATTGAGACGCTACGCGCAAAGAAGAATGTGGATGACACCCATAAAACTTGGGATTATGAATTCGACCGTAAGGGCAGCAGCGTTTCACTCACGACCCACGGGGTTGACAAACTGGAGCGCGAGCTGGCGGACCTGCTCAAGGAAGACTCCGACGATGCAGAAGGCAGCCGTAACCTGTACGCGTATGTCAACACGGAAATCGCACACTTTGTGCAGCAATCGGTGCGCGCCCACGCGCTCTACCGCCGTGACACTGAATATGTGGTCAAGGACGGCCAAGTCATCATCGTTGATGAGTTTACGGGCCGCCTCATGTTTGGCCGCCGCTATGGCGAGGGCCTGCACCAGGCCATTGAGGCCAAGGAAGGTTTGAATGTCGCGCCGGAGAGCCAAACCTTGGCCACCATCACTATCCAGAACTTCTTCCGCATCTACCATAAGCTCGCGGGCATGACCGGCACGGCTAAAACCGAAGAGGAGGAATTCAAGAAGATTTACGGCATGGACGTCGTGGTGGTGCCAACCAACATGCCTGTTGCGCGTAAGGACCATGCCGACGTAGTCTTTAAATCGGAAAAGGCCAAGTATGAGGCGATGGCGGCAGACGTGAAAGAGTGCCATGAGAAGGGCCAGCCTGTGCTGGTCGGTACCGCGAGCATCGAGAAGAGCGAACGTCTGGAAAAGATCTTCATCCGCCATGCCATCCCGTGCCAGGTGCTCAACGCCAAGCAGCACGAGCGCGAGGCATACATCGTCGCCCAGGCCGGCCGGCCGGGCATGGTTACGATTGCGACCAACATGGCGGGGCGCGGCACCGACATTGTGCTGGGTGGCAATCCTGAGTTTGCTGCGCGCGAGCAACTGCGCGGACTCGGCCTTGATCCGGAGGAGCATGACGAGGAGTTCCGTGCCTTAGTCGCGAAACTCAAGCCTGAGTATGACGCGGCGCACGAAGCGGTGACCGCCGCCGGTGGCTTGTATGTGCTCGGTAGTGAACGCCACGAGAGCCGCCGGATCGACAA
>CAYXMN010000022.1:6774-23342 GCA_964465955.1 uncultured Planctomycetales bacterium | reverse complement strand
CGGCAACGATGAGATCATCAAAGGCCTGTGCACGGTGAAGAGCAACGTGGACAGCGGCGTGTTCAACGCGATCCAGCTCGCGCTTGCCAAGACGCTCGACGATGAGCGTTGCGACCCATTCCTGGCGGAAAACCGCGGCCATTACCTCAAGCGGCTCGATAGAATCTGCGCCGCGCTGGACAGCATGGGAGTGACATATTACCGTCCCGGTGCAAGCATCTTTGTCTGGTGCGATCTACCCAACGGAGAGACCGGCGCATTCGATTGGTGTGGCCGGTTGCTTGACACCACCGGGTTGGTGGTCAGCCCCGGCGCGGCTTACGGCGCTTATGGCGAGGGCTTTTTCCGCGTCAGCCTGTCCACACCAGACGAGCACATCAATAAAGCACTAGATAAACTGGCGAGCTTCATCAAGCAGGGCGCGGCTGTTGCTAAGTAACGTGAGCGTTCGCGGACAATCCTCAGGCATGCCGTAAACTAACCGGCGGCGAGGCTGTATGCGTGATTAGCCTGCGCTCCAGGTGTGATGAGACCAGTCCTGATTAAAACGTTCGGCTGCAAGGTGAACTACGCCGAGAGCACTGAGTTCGCTGCCAGACTAGCCGCGTTAGGAATTACGGCGCGCGACTATGACCACGAGGCAGGTCTTGGCGCGGCTGTACTGATCAATACATGCTGCGTTACTGCGGAAGCCGGGCGCAAAGCCCTGCAATTCGTACGCAAGCTTCGCCGGGAACAGCCGGAGCTGGCAGTGGCGGCAACCGGCTGCGGCGCGCGGTTGCCTGAGATGAGCTTGCGGTTAGCCGGTGCTGGCGCCACGACGTTTACCACCTTCGCGGAGTTAACGGAGTGGATTAACCAGAATGTAAGCCGAGCTGCACCTCTCGATCCCGGTGCCGCCTCGTGCTCGGTGAAAGTCGTTAGCCCGGCGGCGCCCGGCCGCGCGCGCGCGTTCATTAAGGTGCAAGACGGCTGTGGTTGCCGCTGCAGCTATTGCATCATTCCCCAAGTCCGTCCGCGCACCTCGCGTCCTGCCTCTGAAGTGCTGGAGCTGGTGCAGCGCGCTGTTGCCGGCGGCCAGCGCGAACTAGTCCTTACTGGCGTCAACTTGGGAGCATACGGGCGGGAGCAACCGGTGTCAGCTCCCGATCGCAACGCGAGGGCCGCGCCGCTCATCGCACTCGTGGAGCAGGTGCTAAATAGCGTGCCCGGCGGGACGCGGGTGCGCCTGAGCAGTCTGGAGCCACAAGATGTCGACGCACCGTTGCTTGAGCTTTTTACTCATCCGCAACTCTGCCCGCACCTGCACCTTCCGCTGCAAAGCGGCAGTGAAGCAGTGCTGCGAGCGATGCGCCGCCGGTACACCGCCAAAGACTACTTAGAGATCGTACACAGCTTCCGCAGGTTAATCCCCCATGGCGCCGTCAGCACCGACATCCTGGTCGGCTATCCGACTGAAACAGACGACGACTTCTCCGCGACGCTCAATCTGTGCCAAGCCGCCCAATTTGAGCGCGTTCATGGCTTTCCCTTCAGCGCGCGGCCTGGAACGCATGCAGCCACGCTGCCACATCTGCCGCCGGGCACCGCCAGCGCGCGGAACCGCGAATTGATCGCCGCCTGCGCCGCGCTTGCCGATCGCGCCTGGCAGCGTTTCATCGGCAGTACTTGCCCCGTGCTGATTGAAGAGCAGGCGGGAAGCGGAATGCTCGGACACGGACCTGCGTATCAAATAGTGCGCATCCCCGGCGGAACGCCAGGAGAGCTCGTGGAAACCAAGTTAACAGACTACGCCAATGGTGAATTTCACGGCCAGCTAGTTTAACCTGAGCATCCAACGCTCGCAGGGCAGGAGCGGTAGCCGGCGCTTGCTGGATTTCGGCGGTGCACCAGGCGGATCCGGCCGTGCTGCGGCGCAACGCGGCTGGCGGATTGTCGGACTGGTCGCAGGCTTAGAAGAGCCTGCCGAACGCATTCTAACTGATCCCACTTACACTCTGCCCGCACCAGTGCTAGGCTAGTTCGATGGTATATCTAGGTTATGCAGCGCTGGGGCTGATCGCCGGTGTCTTGTCCGGTTTCGTCGGCGTAGGCGGCGGCATCATCATCATCCCGGCGCTGATCTTGTTGTTTGGTTTCGACCAGCTCAAAGCACAAGGGATGAGCCTTGCCGTGCTCCTACCCCCCATTGGCATCTTGGGTCTCCTGCAGTATTTAAAAAACCCCGCAGTGAAGCTCGACTTGTGGGGCGCAGCTGTGATCGCCATCCTGCTGATGATTGGAGCATATTTCGGCGCGCGCTGGGCTAACACGGTCGTAAGTCCGCTCATCGTCCGCAAAGTATTCGCAGTCTTCCTCCTCGCTTCCGCGTTCTACCTTTTTTTCAAGAAGTAGCAATGGCTCTGCTACAATTCGTGACATGGTCAGCTCTGACGACGTACCGCTTAGAACCGCCGGGGAGGTAGGCGCGTCTTAACGCCGCAACATGGACTTCATCCTCCCCCCTGTTGTAATCATCATCCTGCTCGGTATTTCCGCATTCTTTTCCGGCGGCGAACTGGCGATGATGAGCCTCGACGAATTATCGCTAGAGACCGCAATCCGTCGCGGCGACAAGCTAGCCAAGCTGCAGCGCAGGCTGCGCGCTAAACCGCAACGGTTCTTGAGCGCGATCCTCATCGGCAACAATATCGCGAATATGGGACTCGCCACCTACGGCGCGTACATCTCGCTGCTCTGGTTCGAGCAGCGCTTGGGCGAGCAGGCCGCCCTCACGCTCAGTACGGTTGTGCTAACGGTGCTCGTGATCCTGTTCGGCGAACTGATCCCAAAGATGCTCGCGGCGGTGAACCGCGAACGCATCGCAGCGCTCGTCACCTGGCCGCTGTATATCTTTTACATGATCCTACTGCCCCTGACCTGGGTCATCGATAAGGTGCTGATGCCGTTGGTCTACCTCGCCATCGGCGGTCGCCCGCAAACCACCGGCATCGGCCGCGAAGAATTAGCCACCGCACTGCACTTGGCCTCTGCCCATGGCCGGTTGCATAGCACCGATGCGGCGGTCGCCCGCGAGGCCTTGCTGTTCTCCACGCGCGATCTGCGCGATGTGATGACGCCGCGCGTGGAGATGGTCGCGCTGCCCGCCACCGCCACAGTCGGCGAAGCTTTACAGCAGATGAAGGATAGCGGATTCTCGCGCTTGCCGGTGTACCGCGAAGGGTTGGATGAAATCGTTGGTGTGGCGTTTGTCAAGGATCTGATGCGGCTTAGCCTGAGCGCCGGCGAAGGTGAAGACTGGCGGGAGCTGCCGCTTGCCGGGCACCTGCGCTCAGCAACGTTTTTCCCCGATACGAAGAGCGTGGTTGAAGCGCTCAATGAGATGCGCCAGCTACGGCTGCACCTCGCCCTAGTCATCGATGAGCACGGCGGGGTGGCCGGCGTGGCAACGCTGGAAGACATGCTCGAGGAGCTCGTTGGCGAGATCAGCGACGAGACTGACCATCCGCACAGAAACGATATCATTCATACTGGCCAGGGCTATTTAATTGCCAGCGGCCGCACGCGGCTGGATGACGTGCCCGGCTTGGAGTGGGAAACCGGCGGAGACAGCGAGGTGTCCACGCTGGGCGGGCTGCTGATGGAGCAACTCGGGCGCCCGGCGGTGGTTGGTGACAGCATCGAGTTCGGCGGCTGCCAGATCACCGCGCTGAAAGTTATGAAAAACCGTATCAAACTCGCGCGCGTAGAGCCGATTGCTCGTTAACCGCGGGACAGAGCTAATCCGCCGGTATAATGCCACTACCAAGGAGCACAGCATGAGCACCCCGCACGAGAGCTTCGGCCACGGCACGCAGGCGATCCACGCCGGGCAGGACCGGGACGCGACCGGCAGCGTGATGACGCCGATCTACCAGACTTCCACCTTCGCCTTCGACAGCGTGGCCCAAGGCGCGGCGCGCTTCGGCGGCAAGGAGGCGGGATATATCTACACGCGCCTCGGTAATCCCACTATCCGCGCGCTGGAAGACAACATCGCCATGCTGGAAGGCGGCGCGCGCAGCTTGGCCTGCGCCAGCGGGATGGCCGCGGTGAACACGCTGTACTTCGCGCTGCTCGGCCAGGGACTGCACATGGCGGCGACGGACTCGCTCTACGGCGCGAGCCGCACCATCGTGGAGCAGCACTGGTCGCGCTTTGGGGTTCAGCACAGCTTTATCGACACCTCCAACCTGGATGAGCTGGAACGGTCGATGCGGCCCGAGACAAAACTTGTGTTCATCGAAACGCCGGCCAATCCGAACCTGAAAGTCAGCGATATCACTGAATGCGCAGGGATTGCGCACCGCCATGGCGCGCTGCTCGCCGTCGACAACACCTTCATGTCCCCGATCCTCCAACGCCCGTTCGAGTGCGGCGCGGATATCGTGTTGCACTCGATCACCAAGTTCATCAACGGCCACAGCGATGTGGTCGGCGGTATTATCGTGGCGAGAACCGAAGAGCTGTACCAACGCTTACGCCCGGTGTGGGCGAACCTGGGCGGCACGATGGACCCGCACCAGGCCTGGCTCGTGCTGCGCGGCGTCAAGACACTCAAGCTTCGCGTGCTGGCGGCCCAAGAGAACGCGCAGCGTTTGGCTGAACTGCTGGCGGCGCATCCGAAAGTCGCGTGGGTTGCGTTCCCCGGCTTGTCCGGCTTCCCCGGCGCCTGGCCGCACTTCCGCCAGGCCAGCGGCCCTGGCAGCCTGATCAGCTTTGAATTGAAGGATGGGCTGGATGCCGGCGAACGGCTGCTCAACTCAGTCAAACTGATGGCGCTGGCGGTCAGCCTGGGCGGCGTGGAAACCCTGATCCAGCACCCGGCCAGCATGACTCACGCGGGAATGAGCCGTGAGGCGCGCCTTGCCGCGAACATCGGCGACGGTTTGGTGCGCCTGAGCGTGGGCTGCGAGGACATCGCCGATCTGGAAGCGGATCTGCTGCAAGCGTTGGAGCAGGTATAGCTGGCTATGCCCGCGCCTTGCCCCAGCGCACCTCGCTCAGCACCATCGCGAAGACGATGACAAGACCGCCAGTGGCGCGCTGCCAGTGGAACGCCTCGCCGCCGAGAGTCCAGGCGAACACCGCGGCGAACACCGGTTCCAAGGTGAGAATCAGCGCGGTGCGCGTGGAGTCGACCACCTGCTGGCCGTAGAGCTGCGCGGTATAGGCGGTGATGGTCGGGAACAACGCGAGGAAGATGATTGCACCCCAACCTGCCGTACCGCTCACCACGAACTGCGCAGGCAGCGTGCCAGCAATACTCGTCCCTGCGGACCAAGCTTGTGTTAAAGCCTGCAGGGGCAGCGTCAGCAGCGCTAACACGCCAACCACCAGTATCTGCTGGCAATTAAGCACCCATGGGTCGATCCCGCGCTCCATCAAGCTGCCGGCGTATACCACATGGATCGCATAGGTTACCGCGGCGGCCAGGGTGAGTACATCTCCCGCGTTCGCTCCGGCGATGCCGCCGGTGAGCAGCCAAAGTCCGGCTAAGGCAATGCCCACAGCCAGCGCCTGCATCCCCGCCGGCGCGCGCTTGAGCCAGGCCCACACCACCAGAGGCGTGAACACGATAAACAACCCGGTGATAAAGCCGCTGTTGCTAGCCGTGGTGAGGCCCAGGCCGATGGTCTGCGCCAAGTACAGCACCCAGAGCACCACGCCGAGGAAAACACCGTGCCCCCAGCCCGCGAATAGGTTCCGCCGCTGGAAAGCCAAGCCAGCGGCGCACAGTCCGCCCGCGATGAGAAAACGGTATGCCACGAGCGCGACCGGATTCACCTGCGCTAGCGCGTCCTTGACTAAAAAAAACGTCGCGCCCCACATCGCCGCGGCATAAACCAGCGCGGCAATACCGAGCATCCGCCTGGCCGGCGTGGCGATCACTCCTCCGCGCCCACGCCTTGCAGCTTGACCAGCCGCGCGTACTCGCCTCCTGCATTGAGCAGCTCAACATGAGAGCCTTCTTCCACGATCCGCCCCCGATCCAGCACCACGATACGGCTGGCGTGGCGCACGGTGCTCAGACGGTGCGCGACGACCAGCGTGGTGCGGCCAAACATCAGTTTATTCAGCGCATCCTGCACGATGGCCTCGTTCACACTGTCCAAAGCGCTGGTCGCCTCGTCGAGTAGCAAGATACGCGGGTCGCGCAGCAGCACCCGCGCGATCGCGATGCGCTGGCGCTGCCCGCCGGAAAGCGTGACCCCGCGTTCGCCGACCAGCGTGTCATAGCCACGGGGCAGTTCCATGATGAACTGGTGGGCGTTAGCGCTCTGCGCGGCGTCGAGGATGTCCTTGTCATCGGCCTGGGGACTGCCGTAGGCGATATTCTCGCGGATGGTCCCGTGCACGAGAATGGTGTCCTGGCTGACAATACCGATCTGCCGCCGCAGGCTGGCCAGAGTTAGCTCGCGCAGGTCGCGCCCGTCGAGCATTAACCGTCCCTCGCTCACTTCATAGAAACGGGGTACAAGATGCACAACGCTGCTCTTGCCGCTGCCGCTGCCGCCCACAAGGGCCACCACTTCACCGGGGCTAACGACCAGATTGAAATCCTTCAGCGCCCAAGGTTCTCCAGGACCATATGTTAAACCAACATGTTCAAATTCCAGCAAGCCTTCCGCATCAACAATCTCAACCGCAGTAGGCGCATCGGTTATTTCCGGTTTGGTCAGCAGCACGCTCTGGATGCGTTTACTGGCCGCTTCGCCGGTGGCAAGCGTCACCATCAACCGGGAAAGCTTACCCAGGGGATTTGCTACCAACGCACCGTAACCGGCGATGGCGATTAAATCGCCAACCTCCAGAATGCTTTGAGTGACAATGGCTTGATAACTGAGCATGCCGATAATCACCAACGGAGCGATCATGCCCAGCAGCTCGATGGCGGGCAGCACGAAGGCCATGATGCGCACATGCCCGAGCACGCGGTCGTAGACTGCGGTGTTGAGTTTTTGGAACTTTACCAGTTCGCCTTGCTCCAAGCCGAAGCTCTGGGCAAGGCGAATCGTGTTGATTCCTTCCGCCAGACTCGCCGTTAGATCTCCCATTTGCTTTTGAACAGCGAGGTTGATCTGGCGCAGGCTTGTGCTGGTCAAGCGCAGCAGCAGCGCCGTGATCCCCGCCGTGGCCAGCACGACCAGCGCCAGCTGCCAATTGAGAAAGAAGACGCAGGCCACCGCTCCAATGACTTTTAACGGCGCCACGACAAAGTCTTCCGTGCTGTTGCGGATGAACTCCTCGAGCCGCAACACATCGTTGGTGACCTTGCTCATCAGTTCGCCCTGCCGCGCGCGGTCAAAGAAGCTATAGCTCAGCTTCTGCAGGTGGGCAAAGAGCTGGCCCCGCAAGTTCGTGGCGATTCCGTAGGATAGCGCTTGCGCATGGTAGGTCCGGATGAATCCCGCCCCCGCGCGCACAAGCAGCATCACGATGAAAAATAAGAACAGCCAGCCCAGCAACCGTAGATCCTGGCTCTGGTTGACCACATAATCCAAGGCATACTTGAGCAGCATCGGCAGCGCCAACTCGCTTAGCACGAGAATTACGCTACCAATTAGCATCAAGGTAAAGGAGCGGCGCTGGGATAAAATCAGTTCGAGGATGCGCTCCCATTCGCTGCGGGGCATCCAAAGTACGGCTAAACCTGCCAGGCCCGCCAATCCGGCGATGCCAAGAATCAGCGCAACGCGTAGCAAACTGTGGGCATAAGTTTCACCAGTATCGATTACCAGCGATTGATCGACAAACCGCGTGCAGACCAGCGCACAGATTGCGAGCAACCAGCAGAACACGGCGAACCCGCCGGTAACCGACAGGACGAAACGCCGCGCAATGCCGCGGCGGGGCGCTTGCTGCCCGAGGAAAGCTTCAGGTGCGTTGCTCACGGCTGGCCGGCTCCGTTAGTGGTCAGGCCCGTTGACCGGTTGACCTCCGTCATTCGCTCTTGGATATCATCGCGCAGCCGGCCGATCATATGCTGCAAGGTATCAGTGGACTCGTGGGCCAGCGCCATCAGCGCGGCTTGTTTGGACGCTGGCAGGCTATCCCAATCCACGTCATCTTCCCACTTGCGTAAACAATCAAGCAGGGCACGCAGGATCTCACGCTTGTGCTCGATCTCTTTTAGCTTCTGTTCCACCCATTCGCGGTCTGCGGGCATGCGCTGAGTATAACCGGTGCCGCGGAAACCCAACCGCACACCCTGCCGTCCTCGCGGTGTAGAATACGCATCGCTAAGGAGCATGAAGAAATGACCAAAATCGGAATTGCCCTCATGATTACAACCTTGTTTACTTTTGCCCATACCTTCCTGGCCGCCGGCCAGGTTGACGGCTCATCCAACGGCCAGCCCTCCGCAGGTAAGGTCGATCCGCAGGCAGTCGCTGAACTCG
The DNA here is from genome assembly GCA_964465955.1 of uncultured Planctomycetales bacterium. Lineage (GTDB taxonomy): Bacteria > 4484-113 > 4484-113 > 4484-113 > JAFGCY01 > CAYXMN01. The sequence continues at coordinate 14,901 of CAYXMN010000022.1, read as the reverse complement.
AGCGCGCCAAGGCAAGGAACGTGAGGCTTTGCGTGCTGCCCTGCCGCTGGTGGAAATCTTCGAAGGCGGCGAAGACTACGACCATCTCGTCGATTGCTTGTTCCTTATCGGTGAAGCGTATTACCACCTCGGCGAATGGCCGGAAGCTGAGCAGTTCATGCAGCTCGCCGCGGATATGGGCTACCGTTATTTCCCCACCGAGATGAGCAGCTACCCGCTCAAGGTTGTCGGCGAAGCGCAGTTTGAGCAGAACAAACCGGATGCGGCACTTGCGACCTTCCTGGAGCGCGTCCAGAAAATCCGGGCAGGGAATGAGACAGAAGAGCTCCCTGGCGCGCTGTTTGATGCGGCGGGGCTGCTGATCAACTTAGGGCGCGAATCGGAAGCGCTGCCAAAACTGCAGGAAGCCGCTGAAGCTAACCTCGCCCTCGGTGAACAACTCAACGCCACTGGATCAACTGCGAGTGCGCAAGATCAGGAAGCGAATAAGGTGGATCAGGCGGAGATTGCATATCACACGGCGATCGCCCATTTCCATCTCGAGCAATTCGACCAGGCTTCGATCTATCTCAAGGAAGCCTACGCTGGTTTTAACGGATTAGGTGCTGCAACCAAAGGCGAGCTGAACGACAGGCTTGTGGCGGTGCTGGATGATCTCGTGCTAGTTTGCGAAAAGCTCGGCCTGGCCGATGAGCAAGCCCAATACCAGGCCGAGCGGGATAAACTCAATCAGTAAGCTGCACAGCGCGGCGTTATCGCACTGGATACATCGAGAATTAAAGCCTAGCCTTCGTAAGGCTCCGCTAATTCGCCCCTGAAGTTGAACTGGGCCTCCGCGCCGTCGAGATAGACCGTCACGTTCACAGATATCGCCTTTCCGCCATAAATGGCATCATTGGCGCTTAAGAAAATGTCCGCCTTGCAGGTATCGCCGAACCGTGCCGCCAACGCTTCATTGATTTTCCCGATCATCTCGGTTAGTGATAAATCGGGTGTGAGCGTCACCGTCGTGCTGCCCAATTCCAAGTCCACCGCGCTCAGACTCTGGGCTTGCGCGTAGAAAAAGCCCACGCACAGCGGCCGTGTCTCGCGTTCGCAGTCCGCGAGCGCACCGGTGATACTGACGCTGTCCAGGACCAGCTGCGTCTCGGCTGGCGTGCAGTTATGGAAATCAATCGCATATTCCCAGCGACCATCCTCCCGCTTGGTTTCCATCCCGACTGCAATCGGATAGTCCGCGGGCTTGAGCAAGACAGGATTGCCTGCTTCCCGACGGGCTTTATTGATGATTTCAACCAAGGTGCCCTGGCTGTACATGAATTCCTGCGGCAAGAGATTGCCCCAGTAATTCTGAGCAGGGTCAACTAGCTGCTTGCCGGTGATGAAGATTACGCTCGTGCCGAAATAGTGATTCACATAATCCTCATCGGATAGGTCGGCAGCACGGCCTAAAAATGGCTGTGCGGCCAGGATCAGCAGCAGTACTAACATCATGTGACGCATCCGCATGTTCCGCTCCATCTCTGAATTGTGGTGAGACTATACCAGACAATGGCAGAAATCGATCAGCGAGTCGACCGACTACCACTTTAAGCCTGGATTCCAAATCAATAATTTCAATTATCGCTTTTACGTTATAAATCATCACTTGATTTTTATGATATACTATGTTATGATTTCAATATCAATATTGTTGAGGTCTAAAATGCATCTAGGTGGAATGTTGAGCATGGGTGGTGTTATCGGCTTCGCTCTGCACACTGGATTGATATACATGGGAGCGAGAATGGCGAAACTGGAGAACGTCGGCCTGGTAAAACCGCTGGTGGTGGCACTGGGGAGTTATCTAGTTATGGCTGTGCTTGCCTTAGGTTTAGCGCTCTTCCTGTTGATTCCTGGATTAAACCTGATTCTTGGTGCGGCAATCCTCTTCGTTGCCACAAGTGTGGCGGCAAAGTTCGTCTTTGACTGCAAATGGGAAACCTCATGGATGATCGCGTTAGTGGTTGCCCTTGCGCATGGGCTTATCGGAATGATCTTCAAGTTCTAGTTAGTAGCTACAACGACTACGGTATTCGGCTGCTGCCAGATATTCAGCTTGATGTAATCACGCTCCAGTCAGCCGCTTTGAAACTAAGGATGGACAGACGTGGGACTAAGTGGACTAGTAATTGGGTTATTACTGCTGCGCCAGCACCTCAACCGGATTCCGCGACAGGTCATCCAGCACGCTTCGCCTGCTCTTTGCCAGCGTTGATCAACCACGTCGATCACAAGTTGGTGCTGGAAGCACTAAGCCTACAGCGGGATATTCCCGTGCTTGCGGCGCGGGCGATCGATGATTTTGTTACGCAGCATCTGCAGCCCGCTAATCAGCTTAGGACGGGTGTCGCGCGGATCGATCACATCGTCGAGGTATCCCACTTCCGCGGCAAGATAGGGGTGCAAGAACTCAGATTTATACTCGTCCTCAAGCTGTTTGACCAACTTGGCCAATTGCTCCTTGCCTTGATCCGCCGCGGCCTTCAATTCTTTGCGCTTGGTGATTTTCACTGCACCCTTGGAGCCCATCACCGCCACTTCACCGGTGGGCCAGCTCAGGTTCCAGTCGCCGCCGACCTGGCGCGAGCTCATCACGCAGTAAGCGCCGCCGTAGCTTTTGCGCGTTGTCACCATCAATTTAGGCACCGTGGCCTCGCAGTATGCATACAGCAGCTTCGCGCCGTGCTTGATCACACCGAGCCATTCCTGGTTGGTGCCCGGAAGGAATCCCGGCACGTCTTGGAAGGTGACTAACGGAATATTAAAGGCGTCGCAGAAGCGGATGAAGCGCGCACCTTTCAAGCTGGAGTTAATGTCCAAGCAACCGGCCAACTCGCGCGGCTGGTTAGCGACAATGCCGATTGAATGCCCGCCGAGGCGGGCGAATCCGACGATCATGTTCGGCGCAAACAGCGAGTGCACCTCAAAGAAGCTGTCACGGTCCACCACCAGGCTGATCAGCTCTTTCATGTCGTACGGTTTGTCCGCGGTATCCGGCACGATAGTCGCCAGCCGCTCTTCACGCCTGGTAGCCGGATCGCCCGAGTCGCGGAACGGCGGATCTTCCATGTTGTTGCTGGGCAGGTAGCTCAGCATGCGCTTGATCTGCTCTATGCACTCCAGCTCGTTCTTGGCCTGCATGTGGGCTACGCCGCTACGCTGGTTGTGCGTCAGCGCACCACCGAGTTCCTCGAAGGTCACTTCCTCGTTGAGCACTTCTTTAATCACATCCGGCCCGGTGAGGAACATGAAGCTGGTGTCGCGGACCATAAAGATGAAGTCGGTTACCGCTGGGGAATACACCGCGCCGCCGGCGCAGGGGCCCATGATCGCGCTGATCTGCGGAATCACGCCGGAAGCGTTCACATTGCGTTGGAAAATGTCCGCGTAACCGCCGAGGCTGATCACACCTTCTTGAATACGCGCGCCACCTGAGTCATTAATGCCGATCAGCGGAATGCCGGCGCGGGTGCAGGTTTCTTGGATCTTACAAATCTTATCCGCGTGCGCACGGCCGAGCGAGCCGCCCATCACCGTGAAGTCTTGGCTGTAAACACCGATGCGCTTGCCATTCACGGTGCCGAAGCCGGTAATCACCCCATCGCCGGGCACGGGGCAGGTCTTGGAGCTAACGAACTTGCCGAACTCCTGGAAGCTGTCCTCATCGAGCAGCAAATCAAGGCGCTCGCGTGCCGTGAGCTTGCGGCGCTCATGTTGGCGGTCGATGGCGTCCAGTCCGCCGCCAAGCTGGGCTTGCTCATGAAGCTCCTTTAGCTTCTGGATGCGCCGTTCCGTATTGTCGCCGCCTAAGTCGCGGTAATTCAGTGCCATGTTAGCTCCTTGCCCGCGGCAGGTTCCGGCTGCCGCAAGAACCGTATTATAGCGATGGCGCGCGCGCATCGGCTAGTTTGCTGAATACTGAGTTTTACATGCAACGGGAACAGCTACTCAGCAGCGCGCGGATAGCTCAGTAGCTGGCTCTCGCTAAGCGGCGCCAGTTCATCCCAATCCACCTGGCGGGATTCTCCATCGACAACCTGAACCAGTACCACAGGTGGTTCGGGATTCACATCACTACTCAGCGCATATATTCCCGCGCCAAGAGCCACACTCGCCCGGCCATTCTGATCCAAGACGAGTTTAGTGATACCGCGAAGTGCGCCATAGTTATAAATGGAAACGTAGAGCGCATCTCCGGCCTGGCCCGCAGGCACACTCACTTCAAGCCAGCCGGTCTGGCGGTATTCCGGCGTGCTGTTAAACTGGGCCCAGCGCGCACCGGGTTTGTCCTCATAGCGCAGCAAACCTGGCGCGTTTGGTTCAGGCAACCCGAAGCACATGCTGCAGATCACCGGCGCTTGCTTCACTGCGCCGCCAAACCAAGCCTCATCTAACTTATCAGCGGGTTCACTGCCGCCCGCAAAGTGCCAGCGCCCATCGCTGCCTAATATTTCAACCCAAGCATGGTTATTGTCGCTCCAGCTCCACCACGGGCAGTACGCTTGGCGCGCTGGGATGCCCACGCTGCGGCAAGCGCAGATGTAGATGATCGCCATTTCCTCACAGCGGCCGTAACCGCTGGCCAGCGTTGCCAGCGCGTCCTGGTCACGCCGCTGGGTTTGGACGAACTTCACGCGCTCGCCGCACCAACGGTTGACGATAACCGCCGCGTCCTCCAGCGTCGCACATTGCGCGACCAGTGGCTCCAGTTCGGACTTCAGATATGGCCGCCAAGCAGCCAGCGGTTCCTGGCTGACGCGAGGCGCCAGCACATAATGCGCCCAGTCGGCCGGCGCAACATGCTTGCCATAAGGCATATTGAACCAGGCGTCCATCGCTAAATCAACATGCTCGATCAACTCAGCGCTTGTAACGCAGCCCAGGTCGGCAAGAGGCAGGTTGGCGATAATAAAGCGCATCGCAGCCATTGTGAAAGGCTTCTGCGCGCAGTACTCCAGCGCCGCCTGCAGTTCGCCGCGGTTAGTTCCCGCGAGGTCTAGCGCGGTATCCAGCTCAACTGCCGTGACTGTGGGTAGCTCCGGTCCGTCGTCGATCTGGTCCGCCCAAGCTGGCACGGTCAACCAGAACGAGCACACCATCGCCAGGCAGAAATGCAGCATCGTGAAGCGGTGGTCTCGGTTGTTGCACTGGCGGTCCAGTCGGCGGTTGCGCATAGCAATATAGTAGCGCGAGTTACCTGTCGACTGGCAGGATTAGGTTTGTCGGAACCAGAAAGGTACATTACTTAACGGCAGCATTCCTTGATGGGTGCCTGACGATTGATCGAAGCAGCGCAGGTCGCACAAGGCTAGATGAGTGACAGGGTTAAAAATGTCATTCCAACAATGGCAGTCTTCCGCGAAGCACCCGTTGAAGCAATTACAGTGCCTGCAATTACCGATTGGATCATTGAAGTCCATTACCCCACCGCTGAGATCAACGCTTAATAAGACTCAATCGCACACTAAGTTAGTCTATCCGGAAACTGCTACCGCTGCATCTCAATTAGCGGATTTTATGGCCTGCGCCGCGCAGGAACAACTCGGACTATGCCGGCACTTTGCAGATTTGGAGCAGAGCGCCGCAGTAGCGTTTAAGGTAAAGCGCACCACTACCAGGTTAGTACCTCGGATTCTGGGTAGGTTATCGCAAGCGCAGGTTTCGTGTTATGATCACCGGCCCCGAACTTATGCTATTAGTCCATACATATGTTTATAAAGTTCATATATATAAGGTATATCTCTGTTATAATTGTTGTTTATGCTATGCCCGTCTTCAGCGTCGGCCGGTGGGCTAGACGGGCTTTACTGCTGGCTGCGGCCAGTAACTCGATTCGACGGAAGTGAGATAAGGTGCCCAAGAACAATGATTTGATTGAGTTCGAGGAGAACATCCAACCTCGGCGCATCGTTACCGAAATGGAGGAAAGTTTCCTCGACTATGCGATGAGCGTGATCATCAGCCGTGCGATCCCCGACGCACGCGACGGTTTGAAGCCAATCCACCGCCGCATTCTCTGGGCCATGCTCGACGAGGGCTATGCCTCGGACAAACCGACGTCCAAAAGCGTCGGTATCGTCGGCGACGTGATGAAAAAGTACCACCCCCACGGCGACCAGAGCGTCTACGACGCCATGGTGCGCCTGGGGCAAACCTGGAACATGCGCTACCCGCTGGTGACCGCGCAGGGTAACTTCGGCAGCATCGATGGCGACCCCCCGGCTGCGATGCGTTACACCGAGGCTAAGCTGAACCAGCTCGCGGAGTATTTGCTGGCCGATGTGCGCAAAGAGACCGTTAATTGGCAGCCCACCTTCGACCCGAAGTTTGAGGAGCCGACGGTGCTCCCCGCCGGCCTGCCCAACCTGTTGATGAACGGCAGCGAGGGCATCGCGGTCGGCATGGCTACCCGCATCCCGCCCCATAATCTGCGTGAGCTGTCAGCCGCGGCTGAACGGCTGATAGACGATCCGTTGGTGGATGCGGAGGACTTGCTCAGGATGGTCCCTGGCCCGGATTTCCCGACCGGCGGCATTCTGCTGGGTAATGCCGGCGCGATGGAAGCCTACCGCCACGGGCGCGGCACTGTCACACTCCGTGGCCGTGCGGAGGTTGAAGAAAGCGAACGCGGGCGGATGAACATCGTCATCACGGAAATCCCGTTTCAGGTAAATAAGAGCCAGTTGATTGAGAAAATCGCCCAGCTGGCGCATGAAAAGAAAATCGAAAACGTGCGCGATATCCGCGACGAATCAGACCGCACCGGCATCCGCGTGGTAGTAGAACTCTCCACCCAGGCCCAGCCACAGATCATCATCAACAAGCTGTATAAGCTGACGCCGCTGCAAATCAACTACAGCATGAACATGCTTGCGCTCCGCGACGGCGTGCCGCGCCTGCTCGGACTGAAAGACATGCTGGAGTGTTTCATCGATCACCGCCGCGAAGTTGTCCGCCGCCGCTGTGAATTCGACAAACGCAAAGCCGAAGAACGCGCGCATATCTTGGAAGGCTTAAAGATCGCGCTGGACAACCTGGATGAAGTGGTCAAGATCATCCGCAACAGCAAGGATCCAGCGTTTGCCAAGGCGGAACTGATGAACCGCTTCGCCTTGAGCGATGTGCAAGCCCAGGCAATCCTCGAAATGCGCCTGGCGCAACTGACCAGCCTTGAAGTTAACAAGATTCTCAAGGAACTGGCCGACCTCTACGCCTTGATTAAAGAGCTCGAATCGATCCTCGCCAGCCCGGCTAGACTGGATGGGGTTGTTAAAAAGGAGTTGGCCGAAGCCACCGCAAAGTTCGGCGAGGAACGCCGGACGCTAGTCGCGCATGGGGGCGACGGCGGCGAAATCGCCGAGGAAGACATGGTGCGCCGCGAGGACATGGTGGTCACCATCACCCGCGACGGCTACATTAAGCGCGTGCCCGCCAGTACCTACCGCGCCCAGGGCCGCGGCGGGCGTGGATTAATTGGCCAAAAGACCAAGGCCGAAGATGTGGTGCGCCACATCATCATGACCAATACGCTCGATACGCTGCTGATCTTCACCAACCGCGGCGTTGTGCATAGCGTGAAGGTCTACAAGGTGCCGGCCTACGACCGCGCGGCCAAAGGCCTGCCCGTGGTCAATCTGATCAACTTGATGCCGGGCGAGGATGTCACCAGCTTGATCTCGGTCTGTGACTTTAACCATCCGTATCTATTTATGTGCACCGCCCTCGGGGTGATCAAGCGCTGTGAGCTGGCGGAATTCGCCAACTTGCGCATTACCGGCAAGCGCGCTTTGACCTTGCGCGAGGACGACACGCTAAGCTTCGTGCGCCCCACAACCGGCGAGGATCAGGTGTTGATTTTCACACGCAAGGGCTACGCCGTGAAATTCGACGAGGAACAGGTGCGTGTGATGGGCACCAACGCGGCGGGTGTGCGCGGTGTGCAACTGCAAGGAGATGATGACCGCGTCGTAGGCATGGACCTGGCGCGTGATGATGAGGATGTGCTAGTCACAGGCGAGCACGGCTATGGCAAACGCAGCGCGGTGGAGCTGTTCCGTAAAACCAATCGTGGCGCAAAGGGCGTGA
>CAYXMN010000022.1:6228-6764 GCA_964465955.1 uncultured Planctomycetales bacterium | reverse complement strand
ACTGACGGCAACGAGTTGTTGATCATTACCGCCGACGGCATGATCATTCGCCTTGAAGTGGGTAAGATTAGCCAGCTCGGACGCGCCACCCAAGGTGTCCGCCTGATTAATTTACGTCCCGGCGACCGGGTGACAGCGATTGAGGTGATCCCGACTGATGAAGGCGCGGATGATGGTGAGAATTCCGAGCCGCTGTTTAGCGGTGGAGACGACACTGTGGCCAATCCCGCCGGTTCCGGTAGCGAGTAACCTGCTTCAATCTTGACAGCCAAGATTCTGGTGGTACACTTATGAGCCCCGGATTACCGGGGCTTTACCCCGCGCGCGCATAGCTCAGTGGATTAGAGCATCTGACTACGGATCAGAAGGTCGGGGGTTCGAATCCTCCTGCGCGCGCTTTCTGCTAGCTCTAGCCTACTCCCAACCTTTCGCCGGCTCGGATAGGATAGAACAGTCCGGTACGCGCGGGAGCGGAAAGGTTAGAGGGTATTACCCCAACCAAACCCGATTAACGCTAAGTCGGCTTCTGTAACTAT
>CAYXMN010000022.1:5088-6218 GCA_964465955.1 uncultured Planctomycetales bacterium | reverse complement strand
CGGATCGAGCCACGGCAGGAAGCCTTCCACGCCATCCGCTAGCCCGACAACTGAGGGCAGCAGCTCGGCATCGGATTGACCAACGCTACCATCAGCGTCCAGATCACCGACCAGGCTGTATACCGTGACCAATACAGGCGCAGAGTCGGCGGTCACCGCCCGGCGGTAAGCTCTGAGATAAAGCTCGTGCGTACCGCTGGTAAGGGAGGTTACGGGCAGGGTCATGTCCTCAAAAGGTGCTGTGGAGGACTCCGCTAATACAGTCTCACCTTCCCGTAGTTCAACTTTGTCGGCATCATTCGCGACAGTTACCACCAGCGCCACTGGATCGGCGTCGAACCGGTAGACAGCCGCGCTATCAATCCCGCTCAATGCGACCGCCAGCGGATCTACGATCTCGAACGCGAACTGGTTGCCGGCTAGGCTGTTCTCATCCACCACCTGTAGGAAATGCGCGCCGATATCGCCAGTTAGAGTGAAGGTGATCTCCATCTCACTCCAGGCAACCACGGTTAGGGCAGACGTGCCATCCAGCAGGAGCTGGCCTTCGTTCCCGCCAAACAACCGCCCGGTAAGCACTACGGTCTCGCCGGACTGAGCAGAGGCTGGATCTGAGCTTAGTATCTCCGGCAGCACTGTGAATTCGAGGGTGTTGGAGGCCATGCCGCCTTGGGTAACCTGCACTGCACCACTAACCGCATCGGCTGGCACGGTCAGCACAATGCTGGTTTCGTTCCATGCAGTTACAGCGCTTGATACATCCAACGCACCGATGGAGACTGTGCTCACTCCCTGTGTCGCGCCGAAGCCTCTCCCGGTGATCTCCAGGGCTTGTTCGCGGAATCCTGCCGCAGGATTCAAGGCTTCCAACTGCGGGTTGAGGATCATTAGCGGGTCATCAGTTTGAGCAATGATGCCGTCAATGACCACAGAGATCTTGCCGGTGGCAGCGTAATCCGGCACGGTGACTGTAATCGCCGTGTCGGTCCAGTCGCCTGCGTTTTCAATGATGCCCGCCACCTCGCCGCCGCCGGCTTGCGGGAAAAGCACTTGATCAGTCGCCACATCATAGGCGCCAAAGGTGTTGCCGCTGATTGTGACTGAATCGCCCCAGACGGCCACCGTCGGAT
>CAYXMN010000022.1:0-5078 GCA_964465955.1 uncultured Planctomycetales bacterium | reverse complement strand
GTCACCTGATGGGCGTGTACGGTCCAGCTCATCTCATTGCTGGGATTGCTTTCGGCGAATCCGTCGAAAACCGTGACGCGGTAATAGTAGGTCTGGCCAACCACCAACGGCCCCATGTCGTTGAAGGTGACATGGGTGCCGCTGGCCGGTTGGCTGATTAAGTTGCCTGCATTACGGCGTAATTCAACTGGTAAAGTCTCATCTGGATCCGGTAGCGGGATCGGCTGAGTGTCACGGTACAGGTAATATCCGGTAGCGGAAGGCTCTGCAGTGCGCGTCCAGGTCACATATATGCCTGAAGGCGCGCTGGAGGTTGACTTGCCAAAGTCCACTGCAACAAGCTCCGGCGCTGCGAGGATCGCCCGGTCGTTATCACCCGGCAATGCCTGCGATGCGCCACCGCAACCCGCCAGGCTTACGCCTATAGCAGCAATTACCACAATCCAGATTAGGCTAGTTTTACGCATAGTTCTACCGCTTAAAGTTGGCCAATGTCATCAATTACCGGCGCGGGCAGGATGATCACGACTTCGTTAGAGCTGGTCGCGGAGTCCTGGTTTAAACCGCCGGTGTCATCATCGTCGACTGTCACAGTTACCGTGCCGCGTGTTGCACCGGCCGGCACTACCACATCCAGGGAATTGATTGCCCACGAGTTATAAGTACCGACCGTAACGCTGCCACCGTCGAAGGTCACCGTGCTGGTGCCCTGTGACGCGCCGAAGCCGGCGCCTGAGAGCACGAGGCTCTGGCCGATCTCGCGCCGCGAATAGTTGAAGCTGGTGATCAGCGGAATTACGTCGAAGCCGCTGCCCGACGAGGTTTTCGAATCGCTGCGAGTCAGCACAACAGCGCCATCCGTCGCCGCATTCGGGACGCTGTAGCTGACGCTGGTGTTGCTCCAGTTCGTGATAGTGGCTGCAGTGCCGTTCACCGTCACCCCACCGGTGCCCTGGGTGGCGCCAAAGTTTGTTCCCGTCAACGTCACGCTGGTACCAGGCGTTGCCGCACCCGTGCTGCTGCTGTCGATATGCGGGAGGATTGTGAAATCAACGCCGCTGCTGACATTTCCCGCAACATGCACCTTGATTGAAACCACCGTACCTGTGGCCGCTGCAGGAACCTTAACTTGTATCTGCGTAGTGGTCCAGCTCACGATATCCGCAGATTGGGCTGGCGAAGCGCCGAAGTATACGGTGGAGTTATCGCCTCCGCTTCCCGGCGCTGGGCCGAAGTCCGTGCCGGAGAGGGTCACGGCGTTGTGCTGCACCCAGTCTTCCGCCGGATTCGGCTGGCCGCTGATCGCCGGTTCTCTGTAGGCGATGCTCTGCGTGCTGTAAACAGGGTTAGTGCCGATGTCTACGCCAACCACGCCATCCGCGGCACCATAGGGCACTGTCACCACGATGGCTGTATCGCTCCAAGAGACGTAACTCGCCGCCTCAACAGTTGTCGAACCGCTGGAGTTGGTGAAATACACCTTGTCGCCGTTCCTAGAAGCCCCGAAGTGCGTTCCCGTGATTGTCACCTGATCACCGATCCCCACCGCCGTTCCAGTGACTGTGCCGATGGTGTGCGCGGCAATCGTGATGCTCAGTTGGTTGGAGAAGTCGCTTTCGTCACCCGAGGTGTTCTGGACGGTGACGCGGTAATAATAGTCTTCACCGATTACCGGCGTGAAACCCGTGTCGTCATAGACTACGGTAGTGCCTGAGCCGGGTTGGGCAATTATCGTAGAATTAGCGCGAAAGCTGCTGTAGCCTGCGGGATCGCCGCCGGGCAGTGTTGACGATTCATTGCCGCGGTACACCCAATAGCCAGCCGCCGTGCTGTCGGTCACGCGCTGCCACGTGGCGCGTACGCCCTGCGGTACGCCGCTGGCGTCCTTGAGAATGCCCAGCGTCATGCCGCCTTCAGCGACAACCGGCACGACCGTCAGCTCCCCGCCGCCTGGGTCTTGCGGATTCGCATTGACCGATGTTCCACCGCCGCCGCAGCCGACGCATAAGGCCAGCGCTGCCAAAACAGCTAGTAGATTTACTCTTACCATAGTTCCTACCTGCCATTGATTAAGCATATGCATCTCATTTCTGCTCTAAGCTGTCCAGCACCGGCGGGCCAAGCACTACCGTGAAGGGCAGCTTGTTCGAGTCCTTGGTATAGGCGTGCACCCACACGCCGTCGGCGTTGGTCGCCGCCCCGCTGGGCAGGGTGCAGACAATCTGGCTATTACTCCAGCTGGAGTACGCTGTCGCGGCCACATACCCGCCGCTGATGTAAAACCGGACTTCATCCCCTGCGCCGCGGGATGCGCCGAAATTCTGTCCTGTCAGCGTCACGGTCGAACCAACCGTCGTGCGGTTCGGGCTAGCCGAGATGAGGGTTGGATTCGCGTATGTGAAGTTGAGCCCATTGGAATCGTAACCAAGCACGTTGACGATGACATTTCCGCTGGCAACCGTCGCCGGGACCGTCACCTGGATCGCCGAGTTGCTCCAGGTGGTGACCGCAGCGGCAATCCGCCCGCCGCCAGACGCGGCAAAAGTGACTGTGCTGTCATCTTGCACACTGCCGAAGCCGCTGCCGTTTATTGTGACGGAATCTCCCGGCAGTCCGGTGGCCGGTGCCAAGCTCGTCAGAACTGGATTCGCATCCAGAATTTCGAAATCATCGACATACCAGCCGGTTCCGACAGTCGCATCGGCATCGCTGGTAAACAGGAATTTAAGCCGCAACGGATCATCCTTGTACGGCGTCAGGTCGTATGTCAGGCGCGTCCAGCCAGCTACCGAACCGGTAAATTGCGCGAGCGGCAACTCCAGTGTGTCGGTTCCGTCATAGCGGACCAAAACAATTTTGGCCACATCCCCAGTATCTGAGCTGTCCAGCTTGTGCCACAGGCGCAAGTATGGTCGCGTCGCACCACTGACATCGTGCACCGGCCCGTATGCGCGCTGGTTTACATTGGCGGTATAGTTCCCACCGCTGGCCGGACCTAGATAAGCGCACTGGCTGCCGCTGTGCGATTGTCCGCTTAATATGCGCCACTTCACTGTGTCGCCATACCACCACACGAACCAGTCACTGATAAATGCCGCGCCACTCTTACCGCCAAGGTCGGTATAAGTTTCAAATCCATCAAACCACGGCGCATCGCGGGTGGGATTGCTCGCGGCGAGGGCAAGCTGCGCATGGCCCTGTAAGCCACTTGTAGTATTCAGTGCGGAAATGGAAATCAGCGCGCCGCCGTTGTAGGTCCAGCGGCTGTCCCATGTCAGGTTGTGCGTGCCTGCGCCTAGGCTCCAAATCATCGACGAATTGAGATCCGCCGGGACGCAGCTTAGCTTCACCTGATGGGCCGTGCCGCCGACCGTGACGTTTATCGTTTGGATGCCGGTTGAGGCAGCTCCGTTGGACGGGGAGTTGATCGTCACTGTCGGCGGTGTGCCGCTGGCACCATTGACCTTCAAGTCATCCAACCATAGCCCTGTGAGCGCGTTGCCGTCGTCGTCCGCCTCCTGGGCGAACATCAGGCGCATCTCGCGCCCGGCAAAAGTACTTAAGCTAACTCCCGCAAGCGTATTCCAGACGTTTGACGATCCAGACGGGCCGATGGTGAAGAAGGATAAATCATCGTAGGTCGCCAGAACATGCACGCCATCGCCGGAGTAATAGTTATAGCGGCACTTATAATCCAGCGTTGGTGAACTGAAGTTCGCCAGATTGAGGATCGGTGGGAATAGCCAGTCATTACTGCCGTCAGCATAGTCGGCGGTGGTGCCGGCGGAGTGCATCGACGGTGCGATACTTGGATTTGTCGCATCGCTCGCCGCACCCCACGATGTATTCGTGGCCGCGGCGTTGTTTCCGTCATACTCGAACCAGCTCGCAGGAATAGCGTTATCACTCAGCCCACTGAAATCCTCGCTCCAAGAGGGCGGGCTGCCGCTCAGCGTTGCGTGGGTATTGTTGGTGGTTACGCCCTGGGTGCCTGACACAATGTGGCCGTGGTCATCGTAGGCCGTGGCTGTGAGATCCCAGTCGTTGTTAAACTCGAAGTCAGTGTCCCAGCTCGTTTCCCAATAACCGCTGCCGCTGGCCGCCGTCGCGGTGCCGATATAGCGCACCGGCGTGGTGAACACCACGCGGCGGATTGTATTGCCATTGGCTGTGACAGACACCTGGAGTGTCTTCGTACCTGTCAACGTGGTTCCGGCCAATGGCGGATCGTGCCAGGTAAGTGTTGGCGGTGCATAGGGGTAGGAAGCATTGTCATAGAGCTGCAACGCGGCATACACATTGCAAAAGCGCACTGGTCCGTTGCTTGTGTCATCAATGAAACCGTGCGGGTCCGCACTGGTGTTGACATGCGTCATTTCGGTCGCCGACGACAGCAGCAGCGCCGTGATCTCTTGCGCGGTCGGATTGCTGATGTAACTCCACAGCAGTGCAGCACAGCCCGCCACATTCGGGCAGGCCATACTCGTACCCGCAAAGGATGCATAGGCGGTGTCGCTCAGCACGCCTGTATTGGTTTGATGGCTGGTGGTCAGGCCGCGGGTGCCCGGCGCCGCAATGTCGACCCATTCGCCGTAGTTGCTAAAATCTGCGCGGGCATCGTAACGCGTGGAAATTGGCAACACGCCGCCGGAGGTTGAGAAGTCTTCGGCGTCGCTAGAATTGACCAGCGAGGTTGCACCAACCGCCAGCACTTCTGGATAGCCTGCGGGGTAGTGGCGCACACTGGTGTTCTCATTACCCGCCGAAGCAATGGCCAGCACGCCATCCTCGGTGATCATCCGCATCGCCAAGCGTTCTGTCTGGCTCGGGTATGTGCTGCCGATGGACATGCTGAGGATGTTCGCACCTAGGTAGTGCGCGAGCAGCATTCCTTCCACGCTGGCACTGCCGCTGCTTGCACCGCTATCGCTGAATACCTTAATCGGCAGGATGGTCACGGTCCAGCACATCCCGGCGAGCCCTAAGCCGTTGTTGCCTCTGGCGCCAATGCAGCCAGCGCACTTGGTGCCATGCCCGTCCCCATCATTCGGGTCGTTATCTTTGTTGTACGTATCGGT
>CAYXMN010000021.1:21215-24814 GCA_964465955.1 uncultured Planctomycetales bacterium | reverse complement strand
AGCGGGCTGCCGTTGGGGCTGGTTTTATAGTCAACCGCGCGGAATTTTTCCTCGAGGTGGCCGCTGTGGAAGCCGAAATAGCGCGCCTGTTCCAGTCCGCTGGCCCCCATCACGTTCAAGCAGAATGCGTGGCTTTTCTCGATGGTCTGAAAGGTGTGGCGCACCGGAGAGAGGTTGACCGCGATTAACGGCGGATCAAAAGACGTGCGGGTGACCCAGACGCAGGTACAGCCAGCCGGATGGTTCTCGAAGGCGCTCGTGGTGATATAGACTCCACTACGCATGGTGTCGAACTCGTTCAGGAATCTTAGTTGCGGGTGATCCATGACGCGCCTCCTCAACGTTGTAGCCGGCAGTTTCTCTGCCCGCCCAGTATATTAGACGCTGGCGTCCCGGATAAGTTTAGGCTGTTGGTAAAGTGCCCTGAAATCTTAAGTGAAATCACATCTTCGCCAAGTTCCAGAAGCTTGGCGCCCAGTGTGCTGGAACTGCTGGCGGCTTGTATAATGCAGGCGCGCGATGCGGATTCACAAGACAGCGGTGGTGGATAACAACGTCAACTTGGCCGAAGGCGTGGAGGTTGGCGCATACGCATTCATCGGCCCTGGTGTGGTTATCGGGCCAGGGACAGTCGTCGAGCATCATGCTACGGTCTACCGCGACACCCGCATTGGCGCGAACTGCCGCATCGCCCCTTACGCGGCGGTCGGCGGCGACCCGCAAGACCTAAGCTACCGCGGAGAACCGAGTTACCTCGAAATCGGCGACCGGACGCGCGTGCATGAGTATTGCACGCTGCACCGCGGGGCGCATGGCGAGCGCGTTACGCGCATCGGCAGCGACTGCTTTCTAATGGCCGGGGTGCATGTCGCCCATGACTGCCAGCTCGGCAACCGCATCGTCATCGCGAACTACGCGCAATTGGCCGGGCATACACAAGTGGGCGACCGGGTGACCATCGGCGGGCTGGCGGCGTTCCATCAATTCGTGCGCATCGGCACGCTGGCGATGGTGGGTGGCACGGCGGGAGTGATGCAGGATGTGCCGCCGTACTGCATGGTGCAAGGCGCACCGCCGGCGAAGGTGCATGGGCTGAACCTCATCGGGCTTAAACGCAATGGCGTTGATCAGGCAGGTATTAGTGCGCTCAAGCACGCGTTTCGTTTGCTGTTCCGCCGGGGCATGACCAAGGACCACGCGCTGGATGAGATCGAACGGAGCGTGCATCCGAAAACGCCCGAGCTGGCGGCGTTCACCGGCTTTTGCGCCGTGCACAGTCGGCGCGGCTTATGCAGCCCGGAAATCCCCGGCGGTTTGCGGGTGGTTGGAGGCGGAGAACACCAGGACAATGCCGGCAGGGCAACAGGCATCGACGGCGCTGGCTCGGTGGATGAGCGGCAGGCTTAAGCCGCTCAGTCCATTTACGGCCAGTTTCCCGGCGGTGAATATGCACAAGCGCTTGGTTTATTCAACACAGCATTAGAAAAACGGGTGGCAGGATTGCCACCCGCGGATCAACTCTATTCAATGGCGCATTTCCAGCGGTGGTACACCAGCGGCAATGGCCACAATCCCAGCGTGGCTATCTCATTCGCTTGAGAAAGTCACTCGGGTATCCCTGCGTTGTGTTACTCAGCCTTGCCGATAATCTTGAACGTTGTTTGCTTTACGTCCTTGGAGCGGGTTTTGCCTTGATTGCGTTGGATATAGCCCTTCAAACGCAGGATTTCATTCTTCGCAATAACCATTGTCTGCTTGGGAGTTCCATCGTACCCGGTCGCTTTATAAATCTCGATGCCTTTGCTATTCGAAGCATTAAAGGCATGAATCGCCTTCAGGACCGCGAGGCTGTTGCCAACTTTAACGTCCTTGTTCGTGCCGCGGCCAGGTGCGGTGCGCAGCCACTGATAGCCAGCAGACTGCAAGCCCTTAGCCTTGGAAAAGCGCACAGCAAGATCGATTAGGCTGATTACTTCTTTCTTCTCCATCACAACTTCCTTTCGAGGTATTAACGCCAGTTGCGAGCCGATTCTAACACAGCATCAGCGAGTATGCAAACTAAAACGCAGTATTTCCTTAACGATTTTTATCAAAGCAAACAGGTTTAGCTCTTGGGATTCTCTGTCAACTTCAAGAACTGTTCGACCTCATTTACGCTAGGCAAGGTGCTGCGTGCGCCTAAGCCTTTACATTTGAGTGCAGCGACGGCGCTGGCCCATCTTAACCGTTGAGCGATCGGCCAGCATTGCAGCAGACCATATATATATCCCGCTTGAAACGCATCTCCCGCCCCAGTAGTATCTTGAGTATTTACCACGTATGCTTGCTGAAAGCGCACCTGGCCGTGATCCATGAAATAGCTGCCCTCTTTCCCGCAGGTAATTCCAATGGAGGAGAATCCCTTGGCGGCCAGCGCTCGAAGCGCGACAGTGGGATCAGACTCGCCTGTGGCGTCGCTGGCGAACCGCCGGCTGGCGATAACCACGTCACAAAGCTTGGCGAGCTCAAGCATGCCCTCGCGCAGCGAACCGGCATCCAGCACACAGGTTACCTGAGGCCAGCCCTGCGCCGCCTTGGCGGCGGCAAGGCTCGCGGGCAGCTGGTGCCCGTCGAAGTGCAGCACCTGGGCTTGGGCGAGCCAAGCCAGATCGAGCACATCCGGATCTAGTTGCGTGTGGCCGCCTTTAGTCAGGAAGATGGTGCGGGTGCCCGCTGCGAGATCTGAAAGGAGCACGCTGACTGGGCTTACCGCGGCCGGGTCAAGCCGCAGGTGGCTTATATCCACGCCATCAGTCCGGTGGGCCTCCAAGGTATACCGTCCCAGCACGTCGTCGCTCAGCTGGCCTACAATCGCCGTGCCGATTCCCAGCCGCGCCAGACCGGCCAGGGTATTGGCGGTAGGCCCGCCGCCGGCCAGCATGATGCCGGGCAAGACTGTTTTGGTATCGATGGCCGGCCAGCCGTCCAGCGGGCAAACGATGTCGCAGGTGACATGACCGATGCCGATGACTCGCGGAGGTGTGCGCATCTGGCGATGTTAGCACGCCCGGCTTGACGCCAGGCCTAGCTGGTTGAAATCCGGCGGAAGAAAAAAAGAAAGCCGTACCCGGGGCAAGGTACGGCTCGTGTATAGAAAGGCGGAAAAACGGGATAGGCTGAGGGGATTGCCCGCGCAGGGCAGGTGTGTGCCGGGGTGGCAGCTATAATGCTGCTCCGCCATTCGAATAAATCAAAGTGCCTTCCTCCAAATGGATTGCCTTCGCAATCCAGCCTGCGGGGATTATAACGCCCCCGTAAGGAGGAGGCAATAGCGAAATCGAGAGAAAGGCTTAACGGACGTATATATGATTGCCCGATTTTGTGGAGAAATTGTTGATAACTATCAACAAGAGCTTGTGGATAGCTGGGAATAGGCATGCACCAAAACCCCGGTGCCTGTAACAGACTCACGGTTATAATGATGCTAAGTTGATAAGCTGGGAACGGCAAGGAATCCACACCATGAAGTATAGTTCACTAAAAGCGCTCTTAGTTTTCGCGATTTGCTTCAGCGTCATAGCTTTGGCAGGGCGCGCACTGGCGCAAAACTGGCTCTCCAG
>CAYXMN010000021.1:18223-21205 GCA_964465955.1 uncultured Planctomycetales bacterium | reverse complement strand
CTCGACGGGTGGCGATTATATCGCGCTGGTTCACATTTCAGGCATGATCACCAGCGGTTCGAGCGGGAGCGCTTTGATGGGCTCGACCGGTGCGGGCGCCCTGGATATCTGCAGCCAGCTTTACGGGGCGATGGACGATCCGGCGTGTGTGGCAGTGCTGCTGCGGGTGGACAGTCCGGGCGGCAGCGCGGCGGCGAGTGAAGAAATCTATAACGCCATTAAGGCGGTGAGCGGCGCAGGCAAGCCTGTGGTGGTCAGCATGGGGGATGTCGCGGCCAGCGGCGGTTATTTCGTGTCCGCGCCGGCGGACTATATTTTCGCCAGCGGCGCGACCCTCACCGGCAGCATCGGCGTGGTTTTCCACATGATGAACTGGGAAGCTGCGGCCAGGAAGGTGGGCATCTCCGACACCACGTTGACCGCGGGCGAGTTCAAGGATATCGGCAGCCCGTGGCGCGATATGACCGAGGCCGAGCGCACGATGATGTCAGCGTTAATGGATCAGGTGCATGAGCAGTTCATTCAAGCGGTGATCACCGGCCGCACCAACCTGACAGAGGAGCAGGTGCGCGCGCTGGCCACCGGCATGATTTTCACCGGCGAGCAGGCTGTAGCGAACGGCTTGGTGGATGAGCTGGGCGGGCTGCATGAAGCGGTCGCGAAGGCGCGCGACCTGGCGGGCGTTAGCGCTGATGTGCCGGTCCAGGAGGAACAAGCTACGAGTTTCCTCGAAGAACTACTCGGCTTGTCCTCGCGCAAACTGCCCAACTCGCTGTCCTCGGTTGCGCTGGAGTATCTGCAGCACGACCCGCTGGTGTGGATTTCGCAAGGCATGCTGCTCAACACGTCCCTGCGGGATCTGGCGGTGCGGTAAGCGGCGGCGCGCCTCAGCAGGCGATCTCACTCCGGCAGTTCCGGCCAAAATTCAGGTTCGACGCCATGGCGCGCGGCCAAGGCGAGCAGCCAGCGCTCCAGCCCCAGCCCCACCGTGGCGCAGGCGAGGCCGTCCTCGAGATAGGCGCTGCTGACTGAAGCGGGCAGCAGTTCCGCATGGACCAGGCAAATCGGACCGGTGCCGGGCAGCTCCAGGTTGATCCTGCCGTCGCAGCGCGCTGTATCCGTTTCGTGGTGGGATAGCGGCAGATCGAGCCGAACTCCCAAGTCCCACCAGCGCATTAGTTCCGACGCGGCCCAGGCTGTGCATTCCTGCGGCGTGCCGATCCGCGCATGCTCGGTCATGATGAAGGCGCGTTGGCGCAGGAGCGGCAAAGTTGACGCGGGTTCTTCATCGCGGAAGCACCAGCCGGTCAGCACCCACACCCCGGCAACGACCGGATGCCAGCGCTGCCGGTTAAGCAGGTGCATCACCGGGCGCGGGGTGAGCAGGTGGCCGCCAGGTTCTTCGCGGCACCAAGTTGTGCTGGGCGGGTTATGCCATTCGCCGGCCACCCAATCGCTGCGCAACAGCGGCGGTGTGGCTTGGTGGTGCAGCCCCGGCGCGCCGCTGGCCAGCCAGGACATCATGCCGGTATACATACGGGTCAGCGGATCGAGAGCCAGATTGAAACCGACCTCGCTGCAGGCGAATAATCCAGCGCGGCGCATCAGCGGTTTGAGCTCGCCATAGGCCGGGCAAGCATTCGCTGGCAGATGGCGCCGAATCTCAGGCATGGGGCAAGTCTAACACCGGCGTAGGGCTCTGGCTAATAAATGCTTGATTTATCCATGTTTCCGGCTATAATAGCAGTTGTAATATATCCGCATATCCGGAAGTATAGCGGGAGAGGCGAGTGCAGCTGCGACAGCTGGTTAGTTTGTATAAAGGATTCTCAGACCCGACGCGCTTGCGGATCCTTAATCTGCTTACCTCCCGTTCACACCTGAAAGTCGGCGAAATTGCCGCCATCCTGCAAATCCCGCAAAGCACCGTTAGCCGCCAGCTCGCGCAACTGCGCGCCTGCTCATTAATCCAAGACGAGCGCGATGGCACCTGGGTGAAGTATTCCATTGTTGAAAGCGAGATCGTCAAGGACGGCCAGTTGTTTGCCACAGTGCGCCTCGCCTCGCTGATGTGCGCGGAACTAAGCGAGGACTTACAGCGGATGATCGCGCTGGTTGGGGAAGAGGTCGACGGACTTCCCGAGGGGGAGTTAGAGCCTGATAAGGCTGCGAAGAACTCGAGGAAGAAGAGCTAACCTGCAGCCGGCGCAATGCGCGAAACTCCAGCACGTCAGAGTTTTAGGCTCAGTTCGAACCGGCCATCGGTCTACACGTTGCTCCGGCATCTATAATTTACATCATGCAACGCGGTCTAACTGTCTTCCTGGTTATCTGTGTCATCGGTTCATGGGCTTTTAGCCTGGCGGCCTATTTCTTGCAGGAGCAACTGGGCCAGATGGCAGGCCTGATCATGCTGCCGTCGCTCGCCATTCCGTTCCTGGCTGCGCTGGTGGGTAACAACCTGAGCGGTGGCGTGGGCAACATGTTCAAAGGCTTGCGCTTCGGCGGCAGCGGCTGGGTCATGCTGGCCTGGATCGGCGGCACCTTGCTGGCTTTCGGTGCAGCCTTGGTGGCCATTGCCTTCGGCCTGCACGGCATAGATCTCAGCCTAAGCACAGCCATTGAGCGCACCATTTCGATGGCGGAAGCGCAAGGGCAGCAAATTCCCGACGAAGCGGCGGGCTACATGAAGTTCGGGATTTACGGCCAGCTCTTCGGTGGCCCGTTGATTGGCGCTTGGTTCATGGCGGCGATGTTCTGCCTGGTCAGCTTCCCCTGGTTTGGGTGGTTCGCCCGGCGCATGATGGTCTACGGCTTGCCGGCGACCATGGGTGTGATGATCGGCGTGGGCGCTTTGCATAGCTGCCTGGGCGGTTTGATGGATAACCCGCAGATGGGCGAAGTGGGAATAGCCGGGCGGGTTCTCCTGATGGGCTTGCAAGGTGCGGTGTATACGCCGCTAATGTTGTGGCTCTTCTTGAA
>CAYXMN010000021.1:0-18213 GCA_964465955.1 uncultured Planctomycetales bacterium | reverse complement strand
TGAAAACCCGTAGCGCGGTCGTCCCGGCGATGGCCCAGGCTTCGGTCTATTCAGGCATGTCCAGCGCGTACATGATCTTGTCGGGAGAGAATCCGCTGTGGGGGTTCCCTATGGGGATTGTCTCTCAGTTGGTGATTCTCGCGGCGGGTATCGCCCTTTGGGTTTGGCAAAATCCCGGCGGCCAGGATCTCGCCGTGGCTGGCGTAGCCTACGACGGCACGCTGCTCACGCCGGAAATGCTGGCGGCGCAGGCTGCGCCGGTCCCCGTGGTGCAGCCTGAGCCTCTAGAACCGCTTGAGCGTCCAGAACCGCCTGCCGCTCCGCCCGCGGGATAACCGCTACAATACTGCGCAGGCATGGCGCGCATCGAACTTGAGCAGGTCAGCAAACGCTATGGCAGCGTGCGCGCGGTGGACGAAGTCAATCTAGCGATCGCCGGCGGCGAGTTCATGGTGCTGGTCGGCCCGTCCGGCTGCGGCAAGACCACGCTGCTGCGCATGATCGCCGGGCTTGCCGACACCTCCTCCGGACGCATCCGTTTCGACGGCGCGGACATCACGGACTTGCCGCCAGGGCGGCGCAATGTGGCGATGGTGTTCCAGAACTATGCGCTGTTCCCGCACATGTCCGTCGAACGCAACTTAAGCTTCGGCCTGCGCCTGCGCCGGGCCAGCGCGCGCGAACGCCGCGAGCAGGTTGCAGAGGTGGCCCGGCTGCTGCGCATCGAGCCGCTGCTGGCTCGCTTCCCGCGCGAGCTGTCCGGCGGGCAGAAGCAGCGCGTCGCGCTGGGTCGCGCGCTGATCCGCCGCCCGGTGGCGTTCCTGTTCGACGAGCCGCTGTCCAACCTCGATCCCGCGCTGCGCGTGGAGATGCGCGCGGAGATCAAGCGCCTGCATGAGCGCTTTCCCGTCACGACGGTCTACGTCACGCACGACCAGGTGGAAGCGCTGACAATGGGCCAGCGCATCGCGGTGATGGACGGCGGCTGCCTGCGCCAGGTGGGCGCGCCGCTGGATGTGTACCACGACCCGGCGGACATGTTCACCGCGGGATTTATCGGCAGCCCGGCGATGAACTTCGTGACCGTTGCGCTGGAGCAGCGCGGAGAGAGCGTGCTGTGCCATGGCGCGCACGGCCTGCTCTGGGAGCTTGACGCGGCGGCGCTGGGCTGGCCAGCGGGCCGGACGAAGCGGGTTACGCTGGGGGTGCGCCCGGAGCACCTTGCGCTATGCGGGCCTGCTACCGCGAACGCGACAGGGGCGCAGGTGGTGCTGGTGGAGAAGCTGGGGCGCGAGTGTATCGTGCACATGCGGCGCGAGGAGCGGGAGCTGCGTTGCGTATCGGCTGCAAGCGCGCCGCCCGTGCAAGGCGAGACCGTGCATTGCGCGCCGGATCTGGCGCACGTCCTGGCTTTTGACCCGGACACGGGGAAACGGCTGCGGTAAGACAGTCCTACCCGGCCTGGGTGCTCATAAACCGCCTGGGCCAGTCCCATTTCCAATGTTGCGAATTCGAACCGCGCGACAATCCTTAGGGTATAGCGTTGTCTATTGAGAGAGTGCTGAGATTAACAAAAACTCGATGATATAGCTATATCATATCTGATATATCCTATATGTGCTATACTGACCTTGACCCAGACGTGAACGGCAGCCGCTGCTGGGCCTGCCCAGCGGGCTGCTGCCGTCGGCGATCATCCTGCTGGCGGGCATTGGCCTGTGGCTGTGGCAAGACCCCGGCGGCAAGGACTTGGTAGTCGCGGGCGTAGCCTACGACGGCACGCTGCTCACGCCGGAAATGCTGGCGGCGGAGCGCGCCGGGACGAACACGCAGCCCACAGCCCCCGCGCCGTAAAACGGTGCGCGGGACGCCGTGTACAATCTCATGATGAATCGCGGATTGATCGTGTTTTCCGCGCTGGTGATTGTTTGCTCTTGGATCTGCGGCGGGGCCGCCTGGGCGTTACAAGATGCGCTCGGACTGCCCATGGCCCGGTTGCTGCTGCTGCCCGCGAACCTCATCCCGCTCGCCGCCGCTTTCGCCTGCCAGCATCTATCCCGCCAGCCCGGCCAGCCCTTCAACGGGCTCAGGTTTGGCTCACTGGGCTGGCTCCTGCTAGCCTGGCTCGGCGGGCTGGCGTGGGGCTACCTCGCGGCGGTGATCTGCGTGGGATCCGGGCTGGACCGGTTCGACCCCTCGCTGCGAAGCTATGTGGCCGCTGTGCTGGATGGGCCGCGCTTCTACGGGATGGAACAAGATTACCTTGAGACCTACATGTATCTCGGGGTTCGCCAGCTATACCTGCCGCCGCTGCTGCATGTCTGGTTCTACGCGGCTTACCTATGCTTGTTCACCTTCCCGCTGCTCGGCTGGTTCGCCAAGCGGCTCGCGGCCAACGGTGCGTGGCGCGCCATGCTGGTGACGGCGGTAGTGGTGTCGCTGGCGGCCGCAGCGGCTGGGCTGCCGGAAAACCCCGCACTGCCGGGAGCGCTGCTTTGGCAACGCCTGCTTTTCATTGCAGTGCCGGGCGCATGCGCCATCCCCGGTGCATTCTGGCTCCTGCTGCGGTCGCGCAGCGCGGTGGTGCCAGCGCTAGCCCTAGCCGCAGTGTGGATGGCGCTCGCGGGTGCGCTGCCGCTGGTCGCGGGCGGATCGCCGCTGCTGGGCCTGCCGTGTGGCCTGCTGCCAGCAGTCCTAGTGCTGCTGGCGGGCATCGGCCTCTGGCTGTGGCAGGACCCCGGCAGCCAGCAGCTAGTAGTCGCGGACACGGCTCACAGCGGCGCTTAAGCTTGCGCGCTCGTTACTCCGGCCAGCTATAGCCCAGGCTCGCATCGATCAGCGCCTGCGCGAACAGCGGCGCCACGGTCTCGTTCGCGTAATAGTTGGGGTGGCTGTCGTCGCCGGCATGGTCGCCCTCGTAGTCGTAGCGCAGCATGTTCGCCGCCGCCGAGCCGTCGTCCGCCTGGGCCAGCGCGTCGAATAAGTCGTAGCACACCACGTTGGGATGGCCGCTTAGGTACTCGCTGCTCTTGAGCCAGTTCGCGAACTCGCGCGCCCGCGCTGCGTTATCGGCGTTTGTGGCCAGGCGGTGCAACGGCGGCGTGCTCATCACCACGAACACGTGGTCCGGGTGCGCGTCGAAAACCGGCAGCATCGCGAGATACCAGTCTTTGTACTGCTGCAGGTCATCCGCGCTGCCGATGTTGCTGGCCGGGAAGCAGCTCTTGAAGGCGATCACGTTGTGGTTCGCGAGAATCTGGTCGCGGCAGGCCGCCGCGTCCGCCTCCGTGCTCGTCCAGAGATAGTGCAGCCCGTTCGGGTCGGTGTTGTCATTGGGGATGTTGTAGCAGCCCGCGCTGCCGTCGCTCGCGTTGTGCAAGCCGTCGCCGTTGTAGCCGTGGTCCCAGAACTCGAAAGCCGTGGTGTGCAATGCGTTGTAGTCCGCGATGTATTGGCGCACCCCGCCGCCGATGACGCCCCCGCCGGTGGAGTGGTGCAGGAAAAACAGGTTCAGGCCGCCACCGGACGGCGTGTTCTGGCTGAGCGAGGCGAGCCGCTTCTCGTCGTGGCCGACGACTACGATCGCGATCAGCAGCGTGCTACCGCCGTTGAGATAGTCCGGCAGCTTGGCGTCCACGTTGAGTTGGAGGAATGGCGGTTCGGCGTACCAGTCCCAGCGGTTGCGCGAAAGGTCACCCATTCCGATGTAGTATGACGGCGTGTCGATAGGCGCGCCCTGCGCCGGCGTTTTGCCAGGCACAGTCCAGGACGGGACGATGCTGCCTGTGCTGGCACCGCTCAGCGCGTAAATCGCCCAGGCCAGCCCGGCCTGATCCGGCTGCTGCGGATCGCAATTAGGGTTGAAATCGGCATACTGGCCTTCGGTGCTGACGTTTTGGGACAGGCCGGCGATAAAGTCGCTGCCGCCGCAGCCCGTCCAGGCATTAGCGGCTTTGATCGAGTCCGGCGCAGGCAGCGCGCCGCTTAAGCCAGCCGACACATCCCCAGCCGGGCCGGGCTGCCCTCCCGGAGTTGTCTCACTTCCCCCGCAGCTGGTACAAGACATCACCAGCAAGATAAGCATCAGAACTGTGAAATTCAACATGCGCGGCAACCGCATATGTTCCTCCCAAATCTCAGAACTACCCGTACCAGGAATTTTACCCGCTAGACACATGTTACATTAAGTCGCCGAGGGAAATGGAGGTAGGCCGTGACGGTGTTGCTTGCGCTATCACCCATCGTGGTGATTTTTCTTTTGATGACTTGGGCCAAGCGTAGCGCGGATGTGGCTGGGCTGATTGGCTGGCTGTACACCTCGCTGATTGCCTGGTTGTATTTTGGCACGCACTGGCAGGTGATCCTGGTTGCCTCGCTTGCCGGGCTCGTCGCCAGCTTTCCGATTAGCCTGATGGTGGTCACCAGCATCTTCCAAATCAACGTGATGGAGGAAGCGGGGGCGATCAAGCGTTTAGTGCTGTTCATGAAAACGCTGGCCAGCAGCAACCGCGCCGTGCAAGTGATGCTGATCAACGTGGGCATCGGCACTTTGCTGGCGGCGCTGGGCGCCACGCCGGTCAGCATCCTGCCGCCGATCATGCTGTCCCTGGGCTACAGCGCGTTCGTGGCCATCGCCTTGCCGGCGATCGGATATGACGCGCTGTGCACCTACGCGCTGCTCGGCGTGCCGGTGGTCGTGTTCGCGGACACCCTCAACGCCATCACGGGCGACGCCTACACACCGGCGCAAGTGGGCCTGTTCTTCGCGCAGTACATGCCGGCCATCACCTCGCTGATCAGCTTAAGCATGCTCTACCTGGTGGGCGGCTGGCAGGAGCTGCGGCGGGGTTGGCTGGCGGCGCTGATCACCGGTCTGGCCGCGGGCGGAACGGCCATCGCGATGAACTTCCTTGGCCTGCCGACGCTGACCGGCGTAGTGGCGGGTATTGTCGTCGTGCTGGTGATGCTGGGTTACCTCAAACTGCGCGGGGGGCGCATCATCGACCGCAGCCAGCTCAACCCTGAGGAGGCCCAGCGCGAGAAATCAATGACGCTCTGGCTTGCGGTGCTGCCGTGGATCCTGCTGGTGGCGTTCAGCGTTATCACGAACTGGGATAAGCTCGGGCTGTATGAGGTGCTGTTCAACACGTGGGCCACGCCGGTCCACATCGGGCCGGGCAAGCCCATCCCGCTGCGCGTGGCCTGGCAGGCCTACACCTGGGTGCTGATCGCTACGCTGCTGGCGATCCCGTTCTACAAGATGCGCGGGGCCGCGCTGGCCGAGGCGTTCAAGAAGACCGCGCGCCGCGCCCCCCGCCCCGCCTTTGCCGCGGGCATCTTCTTCGCCATCGCTTATGTGCTGAACAATAGCGGCCTGGTGCCGGGGCTGGACGCGCAAACAGTGCCGGCCTGGGTGCCTAACCCGGCGGGCGGGCAGAACATGGTCGCCGTGCTGGCGCAGTCGGCGGCGGCGCTGTTCCAGCAGAGCTACGCGGGTATCGCGGCGTTCCTCGGCCTGCTGGGCGGCTTCATCAGCGGCTCGGAGACCAGCGCGATCGCCATGCTGAGCAAGCTGCACTTCGAGACAATCGGCGCGATTTACGGCGCGAGCGGGCCGGACACCGTGCGCGTCATCGCGCTGCTGGTGGCGGCGGTCAGTGGCATCGGCGGCGGGCTGGCCAGCGTGGTCAGCCCGGCCAAGCTGCAAAACGCTTCAGCGGTGATTGACAAGATCGGCCTCGAAGCGCAGGTGATCAAGAGCACGATGGTCATCGCGTTCCTGCTTACCGCCGCCGCCGCCGGGCTGACGTTCCTGTTCATGCTGCGAATCTAAGGAAGCCAATCCGTCACGCGGCGCTATTATGTGGCATCCTTTAAGTAGAAGCGCATCGTGGCATTACACGGTCGCCTGGCGGGAGGGCGCGGCGATGCATGGCAGCAGCGAAATCTGGGGAAGCGGTTCGCGAAGTTCGCCGCACGCGCGGCTAATGACCAACCGGCTCGCCTACGAAGTCCTGGAAGCGCTGTACCATATCATTCCGGCGGGCACGCGCGCCGGGCCGGCCCTCGATGATCCGATCAACGTTTCGCTCGAATTGCACGAGTACCAAAATTGGCTCCACGCCCGCTTGCCCGCCTCAGGCCTGGCTAAGGGTCTCGCCGCCGGTCCAGACTTCCTGCCGGATATCAGCACGGAATTGCCGCAGTTCTGGCGCACGGTCGCCCGGCTGACCGCTCCGCGCAACTACCGCCAGCTCACCGCGCAGGTGGCGCGCAACCTGTCCTGGTACCTGGGCGATGGCATCGCGCCAGTCACCCCGGCGCACAAACTGCGGGCCTGCCTGCTGCCGGCCGTCCTGCTGGCAAGCTTTGTCCTGGTTCCGCTCATCGCCGCCACCAACCTCAGCCACCAGCCGTGGCCGGTCTTCCTGCTGTGCTGGCTGTTGCTGTTTGCGCTGATTCTCAGCAGCATCTGGCAGTACGGCAGCGATACCACCGGCAAGTTTCGCGCGAATTGCGCCGAGTTGTACGCCTACCTGCTGGAGGCGTATGCCGAACCAGGCGCGGACGGTGAGAACCAGGTGCAGTCCATCCTGGAGGAGCGCGGACGGGATACCGCCAACACCAATGCTGCGCTCGCGCGCCGGGCGCGCAAACGCGCCTACCTACCGACTAAACTCAGGTGAACTGGGGAGGTGCCGCCTGATGCACTGGGATGCGAAAAATGCGGGCTCAACGCATACTCCGCATGCCAGGCTGCTGCACAACCGCTTGGCTTACGAAGTCCTGGAAGCGGTCTACCTCATCATTCCGGCGGGATCGGGCGGCGGACCAGCCTTGGACTATCCGCTCAACGCGCCAGTGGCGGTGCATGATTACCAGAACTGGATCCACCAGCGCTTGCCCGAATCCGGCTTGGCGAAGGCATTAGCTGCCGGTCCCGACTTCCTGCCCGACATCACCGTTGAGCTGCCCTGGTTTTGGCGCCAGCTCGCCCGGCTGACCGCGCCGCGCAGCTACAGCCGGCTCGCGGTACAGGTGGCGCGCAACCTGGCCTGGTACCTGGGAGCGGGCACACCGCCGGTTACGCTCATACATAAACTGCGCAGCTCGGTGGCGCCTGCGCTATTGATCACGGCGCTCTTGCTGTTATCGTTGATCTTGACGACGGGCCTAGGCGTCCAGCCGTGGCCGGTGATCGGACTGGTGGGGCTTGTGTTGCAGGCGGTCGTTCTGGCTATCGTTTGGAGCTTCGGCCAGGACAGCAGCGGCAAGCTGATCGTTAACTGCACAGAGCTGTACGCCTACCTGCTGGCGGAGTATGCCGAGCCGGGGCCGGAGACGGAAAACCTGGTGCAATCGCTGCTCATCGAACTTGGCCGCGACACGGACAATAGCAACGCAGCGCTGGCGCGCCGCGCACGGAAGCGCACGGATTTGCCCGTGCAGTGGGATTAATTGCGGTTTGCTACATCATCGATAATGCTGTCGCCGGCAGGTCTTAACCAGGCAAATCCAAGTTGTGGGATACATCCGGCTTAACCAGCCGGGATAATGCCATACTGGGATCATTGTGAAGCTCAGGCGCGGAACTATTTGGCGGGAAGACTCAAAGCATACACCTCATGCAAGACTGCTCACGAATCCGCTCGCTTATGAGGTGCTGGAGGCAGTGTACAAGCTTATTCCTGCCGGCACACGTGGCGGGCCCGCCTTTGATGATCCGGCGCATATCCCTCGTGAGTTGCTGGATTACCAAGACTGGTTGCACGAGCGCTTGCACACGAGCGGGCTGGCGAAGGGGTTGGCGGCGGGTCCGGACTTCTTGCCTGATATCACTGCCGAGCTGCCTCAGTGCTGGAGGACGATCGCGCGCTTAACCGCGCCGCGGACCTATCGCCGCTTGACGGAACAAGTGCTGCGGAATTTGGAGTGGTATTTAGGCAAGGGCACGCCACCAGTTACACCCATCCATAAACTGCGCAAGACGCTGATGCCCTCGTTGGCGCTCACGGCGTTCACGCTGGTCTCGCTGGGTTTTGCCACGAAGCTGTAGAAGCAAGCCTGGCCGTTGGTCCTGCTGTTCGCCCTGATAGTTTTCGCGGTGATGTTTATCAACATGTGGAATTATGGGACTGATACAACGGGGAAATTTAAGGCCGATGGCGCGGAGCTGTACGCCTACCTGCTTGAGTCCTATGCCGAGCCGGGTGAGGCCAGCGCCCACGATGTGCACTCAATTCTGGCGCAGCTTGAACGCGATACGGATACAACCCGGGAAGGGATTCTCCGCCGGAGGAAAAAACGCGGGGGCGTCGACAATCCCCGGCAGATTGGCTGATACTGGAACCGCTCCAGGCGTCATAATACCTAGCGTGGACTTGAAGGAGGCTGTGCTGGCGTGCGCGAACATCGCCGAGGTGATCGGCCAGTACGTGGCGCTCACCGACGCCGGGCGCGAGTTCAAGGGCCGTTGTCCGTTCCACGACGAGAAGACCGCCAGCTTCCACGTCAACCCGGAGAAGGGGCTGTTCCACTGCTTCGGCTGCAAGGCCGGCGGCAATGTGATCGACTTCGTGATGCGCCGCGAAAGCCTGGAGTTCACCGAGGCGCTGGAGTGGCTGGCGCGGCGCTACAACATCCCCGTCGAGCAATACCGCGGCGGCGCGCACCAGCCCGTGGGCGCCAAGGAGCGGCTGTACCGGCTCAACGAGGCGGCGGCGCAGTTCTTCCGCAAGTCGCTGGCCGCCCCGGCGGGCGAGCTGGCGCGCGCGTACTTAAAGCAGCGCGGCGTTAGTGATCGCACCGCGGCCGACTTCGACTTAGGCTACGCCCCGCGCGAGTGGCAGGCGCTGACCGATCTGCTGCAAGGCCACGGCGCGCGCGGCGAGGAGCTGCTCACGCTGGGGCTGGTGCGCGAGCGGCGCAGCGGCGGCGGCCCGGCGGACAGCCAGCACCCGCACTACGACGCCTTCCGCCACCGGCTGATGTTCCCGATCCGCTCCGTCACCGGCCGTCCCATCGGCTTCGCCGGGCGCGCGCTCTCCAGCGAGGACAACCCGAAATACCTCAACGTGACGAACACGCCGCTCTATGACAAGAGCGCGGTGCTCTACAACCTCGACCGCGCCAAGAGCCTGCTCAAGGACGAGGGCGTGGTGATCGTCGAGGGCTACATGGACGTGATCGGCCTGGCCGCGGCCGGCGTGCATAACACCGTCGCGTCCTGCGGCACGGCGTTGACCGACGAGCACGTCAAGCTGCTCTCGCGCTACACGCAGCGCTTCTACCTCGCCTTCGACGGCGACGACGCGGGGAGGAGCGCGGCCTGGCGCGCGGGCGTGCTATTCCTCTCGCAGGGGCTCGATGTACGCGTGGTGGCGTTGCCCGCGGGCGTGGACCCGGACGAGCTGGTGCGCGACAAAGGCGCGGGCGCATGGGCCGGGCTGCTCTCTGAGGCGTCGAGCCTGGTGCGGTTCTGGCTCGACCATCAGCGGCGGCTGAAACCGGAGGCCGACCTGCTGGAGCAGCGGCGCTGGATCGCCCAGCTCGGCCCGCTCTACCGGCGCATCCCCGACGAGCTGGTGCGCCAGCAGTTCGTGCAGGACACCGCCAGCGCGCTGCGGCTCGGCGCGCCGGAGGTGCAGGGCCTGCTGGGCAATGAGGGAGTGACGGCAGCGCTGCGCTCGGAACGCGTGAAGCTGAAGCGCGATTGGAAGACGCCGAAGGGCAGCATCCAGCGCGCACTGCAAAAGCGCGTGCTGTACCCGCGCGACGGCGAGATGATCGAGGAGCTGCTGAGCGCGAACCTGCAGGACGCCCGCTCGCGCGAGCAGTCGGCGCTGGGAGTGGTGCTGCGCGGCGCGCTGCCCATCGAGCGCGAGGTGCTGCGGCGCTTGGCCAGCGACGAGGAGTTGCTGTTCATCTACTCGCGCCAGGCCAAGCCGGAGTGGTTCGCCAGCGGGCAGTTGAGGGAAGCGTATGAGGCATTGCTGAGCGCGGACAATCCGGCGCGGGAGGTGCGGGCGGGGCCGCGCGCGGAGCTGTTCGCCGCGCTGCTGGCGGGTCAGGCGTGGGCGGACGACAACGAGCAATTGTTGCGGCGGCACCGGCAGCTCTACCTGCAGCGCGTGGAGCGGCAGCTCGCGGGCGAGCTGGCGGCGGCGCAGGCGTCGGGCGACGCCGAGGCGGAGCGCAAGCTGTTCCAGCGCGTGCAGGAACTCAAGCAGCAAATGCGGGAATGAGGTAAACCGGGCACCCGGCATCGAATAGTAGCGGCGGCTCCCAAGCCGCCGTAGTATTCAGCTGCAGCTTGGGAGCTGCGGCTACCCAGTGTAGTCTTGCGGCGGTTCCTGATCCAACCCCAGCGCATACCGCACCGCGTGGTGGATGCGCCTGGCGGCCTGGCCGTCGCCGAAGGGGCTGGGCTTGCTCCCGGGCAACGCGCCGCTGATGCACTGCGGCAGCGCGTCGAGCACGGCGCCGTGGATTGCCTCCGCCCCCGTGCCCACCACGCGCGCATAACCCGCCGCCACCGCCTCGGGCCGCTCCGTCTCCTCGCGCAGCACCAGCGCGTACTTGCCCAGCACCGTCACCTCTTCCTGGATCCCGCCGCTGTCGGTGAGCACCAGGTCCGCGCGCGCCAGCAGGTTGATGAACGCGTCATAGCGCGGCGCGTCGATCAGCAACGCTTGCGGGCAGCTGCCGAGCAGCGGCGCGACGATCTCGCGCACCACGGGGTTGGGGTGCAGGCACACGCAGACGCGCGCCGCGGGCGACGCGGCGAGCGCGGCGAGCAGTCCACGGCAGATCTCACGCAGCGGTTCGCCCCAGTGCTCGCGCCGGTGCGCCGTCAGCACAAGTTTGGGCCCGGCGTGGGCGGCGAACTGCGCCAGACGCGCGTCGGCGAAGGCGTAGCCAGGTTGCAGTATGAGTCGCGCGCTGTCGAGCGCGGTGTTGCCGGTGATGAAAACGCGCCCGCCGTAGTCGCGCTGCCTAAGGTTCGCGGCGGCGGCGGCGGTGGGGCAGTAATAGTGCGCCGCGATCAGGTCGGCGGCGCGGCGGTTGAATTCCTCGGGGAACGGCTGGCGCACGGTCGACGTGCGCAGCCCGGCCTCGACATGGCCCACCGGGATACCCGCGTAGAACGCGGCCAGCGCGGCGCAAAAGGTCGTCGAAGTGTCGCCGTGGACCAGCACGAAGTCCGGGCGGCTTGCGGCGAAGCGCTCCGCGAGCTTAGCCAGCGCCAGCGCGGTGAAGTCCTCCAGCCGCTGCCGCTCGCGCATCAAGTCGAGGTCGGCGGCGGGGATTAGGTTGAACAGCGCCAGCACGTCGTCCAGCAGCCCGCGGTGCTGCGCCGTGATGATGAGTTCATGTTCCAGTTCGCGATCCGCCGTCAGCGCGCGCACCACCGGCGCCATCTTGATCGCCTCCGGGCGCGTGCCGAACACGCTGGCCACCCGCGGCTGCGTCATGCCCCCACCCCCAGCAGCACCGCGATCGCGGCGAACACAGTGGCGAAGGCGTAGAGCGCCAGCACCGTGTTGCGGTGCGCCAAGCCGGTGACAAGCTGCTCTTGCAGCGCCGTCCACTGCGTTTCCGTCAGGCGGCGGCGGTAGCGGTGGCTGAGCAGCGCGAGCATGCGGTGGTGGATATGGCGGTTATCGGGCTTGGTGATGGGCTGCCCCTTGAACAGCCGGCGTAGGATCGCGAAGCTGGTGTCGGTGATAGGCAGCGCCAGGATGAACACCGGCACGATGAAGCTGATCAGCGCGGCTTGCTTGAACAAGCCGATCACGCTGATCACCGCCAGCAGATAGCCGAGGCTGAATGCCCCGCCGTCGCCGATGAAGATGCGCGCGGGCTGGAAGTTGAACGGGATGAAGCCCAACACCGCGCCAACCAGCATCGCCGAGAGCGCGATGGTCAGCGGCGCGTTAGGCAGCAGCGGGCGCGCCAGGGCGATGACGAGGAACGCCGTGCCGGCGATGCCCGCCAGCCCGGCGGCGAGCCCGTCCAGGCCGTCGATCCAGTTGAAGGTGTTGACTACGCCGACGATCCACAACACGGTCAGCAGCACGGAAGCCCATTCCGGCAGCACGGTATGGCCGAACAGCGCCGTGATGCGCACGCCGGCCGGGCCACCGAACCAAACGACGCTGCCGGCCACCGCGAACTGGGCGATCAGCCGCGGCAGGGCCGGCAGGCTGTGCAGGTCGTCCAGGAAGCCGATGGCGAAGAAGCCGCACAACCCGATGAAAATCAGCGGAGCGAGCTGGGCTTGCGCCCGGCTGAAGTCCAGCCATTCCGCGACCGCTCCAAGCGCGGCCAGGCCGAAGACCAGCACCAGCGCGCTGAAGATCGCCACACCGCCCAGGCGCGGGATTTCGCGGGAGTGGATCTTACGCTCGCCGGGACGGTCATAGATGCGCAGGCTGCGGCACGCCTGGAGCACGAGCGGCGTCAGTCCGGCGGTCACTAACAGCGTGACGAGAACCAAGCCGCTGGCTGCCCAAGGTAGCATCCCCTGATCGTAACATCCGCGAGCTATAATCCCCGCGCCATGCCGCAAGAAACGGCGCCGCCAGTAGTAACCACCGCAAGCCAGCCTGCCCGGCTGCGCTGGCGTTTCAGCGATGCGTTTTGGCTGAACGCCGCGGCGGCGGTGATCGGCGTGCTGGTGGCCGTCTTTAGTTTCCTGTTTAAGGAAGCGGTCTACCTGGGCGGTGACCTGCTTCGCGGGGACGGCGCTGGGCTGCAGCTGGCGCTGTTTGCGCACCGGCCGTGGCTGATTTACTTGATGCCGCCGTTGGGCGGCCTGGTGGTAGGGCTGCTGTTCCGTTACCTTGGCCGCCAGCTCGAATTCCGCGGGATTACAGCCGTGCTGGAGTCGGTGGCGCGCCGGGGCGGGCGACTCGGGCTGCGGCGCGGGCTGGTTGAGCTGGCCGCCAGCGCGGTGACGCTGATCAGCGGGATGTCCGCCGGGCTGGAGGGGCCGGTCGTGTCGGGCGGTTCGATGCTCGGCAGCCGGATCAGCGACCTGTTCCGCTTCAGTCCCGCGCGCCGTCGCACCTTGCTGGCCGCGGGTGCCGCCGCCGGGATTAGCGCGGTGTTCAACGCGCCGATCGCCGGGTTCTTCTTCGCGCTGGAACTAATCCTCGGCGACTTCAACAAGAAGGCCGTCGCCCCAGTGGTGCTGGCCAGCGTCAGCGCGAACATCACCATCAGCGCGCTGACCGGCGGGCAGCATCTGTTCAGTTTGCCAAGCTATGGCTTGATCAGCATCGCCGAGATGGGCAACTATCTGGTGCTCGGCTTGCTCTGCGGCCTGATCGCGGTCCTGTTCGCCTGGCTGCTGGAGCGCGGCGAACATCTATTCGCGCGCTGGCGGGCGTTCCCGCCGCTCAAGACGCTGGCAGGCGGCGCGCTGGTCTCCGCCATCGCGGTGTTCTTCCCCGAGATTCTCGGCAACGGCGAGGAGACGCTTCAACGCCTGCTCAACGGCCACTACCCCGCCAGCCAGCACCTCTGGCCCGGCTTGGTCTGGTCGCTCCCGCTGCTCTACCTGCTGGGCGTCTGCCTGGCGAAGGTGCTGGCCACCTCGCTGACCTTCGCCAGCGGCGCGGCGGGCGGCAAGTTCATGCCCGCGCTGTTCATGGGCGCGACTTTGGGCGGCGTGTTCGGCGTGGCGGTCAACAGCCTGGGCTGGATCCCAACCGCGGCGCCGGCCGCCTACGCGCTGGTCGGTATGGCGGCGATCTTCGGCGCGATCGCCCAGGCCCCGCTGGCGGTGGTGTTGATGGTGTTCGAAATCACCGGCAACTACAGCATCATCCTGCCGATGCTCGCCACCGGCGCGGTCAGCCAGGCCGTGTTCCATAGCCTGCGGGCGGAAGGCGTGTTCACTCAAGAGTTGGCGCGGCTGGGCGTCAAATTCGGGCGCGGTAAGGATTTAAACATCCTCGAAGCAATCCCGGTGGCGCGCGCGATGCACCGCGGGGTGGAAACCATCGCCGTGACTGAGCCGCTGGCCAGCGTGCGCGAGCGCTTCCAGGGCAGCGCGCACCACGGCTTCCCGGTGGTGGACGCGGCGGGGCGGCTCTACGGAATGCTGGCCACCAGCGACCTGGCGCGGCACCGCAACGCGGACGGCGCGCTGCCCGCGGGCCAGGCCTGCGCGCACCCCGTGCACGCGCTGGGCGAGGACGGCGACTGCCACCAGGCGATCGCGCTGCTGGAAGATCACAACATCGGGCGCGTGCCGGTGGTGGACGGCGCGGGGCGGCCGGTGGGGATCATCACGCGCACGGACATCGTCTTCGCGTATAAACTGGCCCTGCAGGAGCGCGAACGCGAGTTGGCGGAGGAGGGGTAGGGGATCGGGGATGGCTTAGGGATTTTATCACCGCCGCGGTAGCCCGGCCTTCAGGCCGGGATCTAGTTTCGACCGGGGCTAAAGCCCCGGCTACCTGAGCTCACCGGGAGAATCGCGTCCGCCCCATAGCGGGTACAGCGGCCCGCTCGGCCAGCTTGCCTACCGCCCGTGGCGGCGCTTACCCCATCGCTTCCTCGATCAGCTCGTCGCTCATCGACCAGTTGCTATAGACCACCTGCACGTCGTCGTTTTCTTCCAGCGCGTCAATCAGCCGCAGCACTTTTCTCGCATCGTTAGCTTCGGTGATCTCCACCTGCTCCTTGGGGATCAGCGCCAGGTCGTTGCTCTCGACCATGTACTTGCTGCTCTCCTTGAACCACGCGCGCGTATCGGCGAAGCTGTCCGGGTCGCAGTAAATCTCAGCGATGTCGCCGTCGGTCTTGAAGTCGTCCGCCCCGGCCTCCGCGCAGGCTTCGAGCAGGTCATCCTCGCTGATGCCTTCGGCCTTGATGGTGATAATGCCCTTGCGCTCGAACATCCACGCCACCGAACCGTTATCAGCGAGCTGGCCGCCATACTTGGAAAAAATATGGCGCACGTCGGCCACCGTGCGGTTCTTGTTGTCTGTCAGCGTGGTGACGATCATCGCGGTGCCCACGGGGCCGCGCCCTTCGTAGGTAATGCGCTCGTAGTTCTCGCCGCCCGCGCCCCCCGCGCCGCGCTGGATCGCCTTCTCCATGGTGTCCTTGGGCATGTTAGCACCCTTGGCCTTTTCCATCGCGCTGGCGAGCGCGAAGTTGCTGGCCGGGTCACCTCCGCCCTCGCGCGCCGCCACGACAAGATCGCGGATGATCTTGTTGAAGGCCGCGCCGCGTTTGGCGTCCTGCGCCGCTTTACGGTGCTTAATACTGCTCCACTTGTTATGTCCAGACACGCCCCGGATACCTCACTTTGAATTGCGGTGGATTGTTATTATAACGAATGTGCCAGCGATGAGTAGCTAATGGGAGCTGATCTCAGGCTAAAACATAAGCGGTTAGCTGCCGAGGTTCCTTGGTAACCTAAGTAGCCGGAACTTCAGCCCCGGTGATTCGCCACGCTGGGCGGACTAAAGTCCGGGCTGCTAATCGTGATGGCGGCTCGCGCCATCTGGGGAAATCTAGTAGAAAATCTCCCAGGGATTCGGCGGGGCGATCACGTCGAGCACCATGCTTACGGCCTGGCGGTGGCTCAAGGGTTCAAACTGCGCCAGGTTCAGCTCAGGGTCGTTGACGATCCTGACGGGCATGCCGACGTGCACCTTGGGGTACAACGCCTTGGCATACTCGCGGCTCAGCCGCACGCAGCCGTGGCTGGCTTGGCTGCCGAGGTGGCGCTCATAGCTCGACCCCTCCAACCCGTGCATGCCGTAGGCGCCGTCGGCGGTGAGGCCCATCCATTGCAGCATCCAGGCGTCGTATTTCTCGCTGTAGGCCTTGGGCGCTTTATTCACCACGCTGTATTCGCCGAGCGGCGTGTCATACCCGCTGCGGCCGCTGCTGACCTTGTCCTCGTGTAAAACCTCGCCCTGGAAGTTGCACTCGTAGATGCGCTGGGTGGCGAGGTTGACGACGATATGATCGAGCACCTCGCGGTTGTCGGCGGCGATGGCGGCGACCAAGGTGTCGAGATCGTCCTCGCCGGAGGCGATCAGCCCGGCAATCAAGCGCTGGGTACGCGTCTGATAGCGCGAGGCGCCATCAAAGCCGCCGGCGAGCGGATCGGCCGCGGCGGCAGCCTGGCCCCATTCCGCTTCAGGCGCGGCAGCGGCAGCCTGTGCGGGCGCCCAGGCGGCGCAACACACCAGCACTGCCAGCAGCAACGGACACACGACGCTTCTGATACTCGCAAACATGATCAATCCCAAACTTGGTAATTCGCGGTAGATCCTACCGCACGTTATACCCTGCACAGCGCCCGGCGCATCCATTAGACCGGGAATCTAAGCAGCGCATTAGCGCTCGCGCAGGTAGACGTTGAACGTGTCAAGCCAGAACTGCAGCACATTCTCGCGGTAGCCGCTCATATCGGCGAACTCGAAACCCAGCAGCATCAGGCCGTCCGCCTGATCCACCCGGCGGCGCAGGATGGCTTGGCCCTGTAAGCGCAAGCCGGGGGCGACGTTGAGGCCGCTGGCGGTTTGCACCGGCGCCATATCGAGCTGGTAGCGGACCGACACGCCCACCGGCCAGCCGGGATCGGGTACGCGCAAACCAAAGCCGCCCAGCGACAAATCTACGGGCACTTGTTCACTGGGTGCCACGCTGGACGATTCGCCGGTCGGGAAAATTTGAATCTGCGCCAACAGCTCATAGCGCGGATGGCGGCGGCGGTTGAATCCGGCGCACTCAGCCGGGACCGTGACCGCAACGCCGCCCGGATCGCCAGGCAGCACTTGGGCGACAGTGCCCTCCACCACGAAGAGGATGCGCTTTTCGCCGGTACTGAGGCGCACCGTCATGCCTGATTGCAGGCCGCTGTGATCCAGCGCCGAGCCGGCCAGCCAGTGCAGTTCGATCAGGTTGTTTGCCAGTGGGCGGTAAATCTCAGCCAGGGCCAGCGCGGCTGAATGATTGCGAGCCGCCTGTAAATAGCATAATTGACCGGGTGTAAATACGCGCTGAGTTTCGATGGTGACGGCTGGTGTCATTGGCAGGCCTGGCAACATGTTCATCGGCGATCTTCCTGGATTATAAGTGGCAGGCGGGATTGTTCCGCCTTGTAACTACAACGCGCGCAGGACTTGGCCATGGGCCGCAAGCCAGAATTGCAGCGTGCCGGTGGCGATGTCACTCAACCTGCTGAACCTGAACCCAGCGTAGATCATGCCTTCCTGGCTGGACGGCGCGCAATGGCGCAGCTCAGCTTCGCCTTCAATCACCAGCGCTGGATAGCTCTCATCGGGTTGGGCTTCCCGCTCGACTAAGGCTTCGAACCTAAACCCGGTATATTTTAACGTCGCGGCCACCAGTTCGGGAACCCGGATCCCGAACCCGCCGAGCGCAATGTTCATCTTCTGGTAGGTGTTGTGCGCAAAGATTACCGCTCCGCAGCTTTCGAGGATCTCCAGCTTGCCGCGCACCGCATAACGCTGCTGGCGGCGCAGTTTAATCCCTACGCAATTCTCGCTGATACGGATGCGCACCCGCGGCAGCCTGCCGCTGGAGTTGCCGGCGAATTCTCCTGTGGCTAGGAAAAGCTCGCCGTTATACAGGATTTGGCATTGCACGGCCATCGCCTCGGGCGGCACCTGACTGAACTGGGCGGAGTCTTCTGTCCACTGGACGACGAGCAGATTGCCGGGCTGGGTGATGCCCTGGCAGATGACGGGGATGATGCGGTCCAAGCTGCCGAGCTTGAAGCGCAGAAACATCGTATGGCCAGTGACGAAAGCGTCGGCGGACTTGCGCGCGACTGCTCCGCGAATGCCTGGCTCGTTGCTGGATGAGGCAGATGTCATCAACTCACCCCGGCTGTCCTGAGTAAACCGCCTGGCTGTCGATCGTAGCAGATACGCGAACGCCCCGGCACAGGGCCGGGGCGTTTTCATCGCGTATTTACTTCGGTTTATTTGAACAGCCTGCGGTCAAAGTAATCTTTCACCGGCTCGGTATTGCCCCACCACGGGGATGGTTCCGGCTTGTTCTGGTGGTTAATCCAGTACACCCAATCGGAGAAGCCGGGGAAGACGTTCCAGATGCGCTTGGATTCATTGGGCCAAGCGAAGGTATCCGGGACGAGGAACGCCAGCGGACGGCCGTTGGAGTCAACCGGATCGCCCGGCTTCTTCCAGAGGCCAA
>CAYXMN010000020.1:8006-25027 GCA_964465955.1 uncultured Planctomycetales bacterium | reverse complement strand
GAAGGCGGGGACGCTCCTCGAGGAATGCTATGACGGGCTGATTAAACTTGGTGAATACCGCCGGGCATGGGATGTCAAAATCAGCCGCGCCGTGCTGTTAACCCAACTCGGCTTGCTGGAACCAGCTCGGGATATCTTGCTGGATTGCTGGGTTGATGTTAAACGCTACGCTGATTTCAATGCACATTACCGGCTGTTCTACCAGCTCGCATCGCTTGAAATCCTGTTAGGCAATCTAGCAGAAGCGTCATCCATCATCGCAGAAATTTTAGCCGAGCCACAGATAAACGCGATTCCCGATGCGGAGTGCGGCATGCTGTTGCTCAAGGTAATGGGTGAGGTATTGGCGCAAAACTTCACAGCAGCACTCGCAACCCTGAACCAACTAAGCCTGCTTGCCAATAGCGAAGATCGACCGAACTCTGATTTCATCAACGTGCTGAACGCGATCCTCCTGATTTGCACTGGACAAATTGAACAGGCTGAGCGGGCGTGGCAACCGGTCGATATTAAGCGGCTGCGTAATAACGACGCCCAGGCGATCGTCCTCTTGAAATACGTATTGGCACGGCTAGCGATTCCTGGTACCTACCCAGCGATCTCTCAGCTTGCAAGGAAACTGCTCCTAGGCTGGCGGGCCGCACTGCTCACTGAAACCTAACCCACTTGACCGTTCGGTTCCGCCTGCAGTCTACTTTAATCCAGTCTCAACCTGTTCCAAATTTCCACTTCATCACCGCCCTACCGACATTTCGCTATACTTGAGCGGGATGCCATTTACTAGGGACGTCGAGGAGTTTCGTCAGCACCTGCTTGAGTTACAGGGCCGAGGGGATTTCGAAACACTTCTT
This sequence comes from uncultured Planctomycetales bacterium, assembly GCA_964465955.1. Lineage (GTDB taxonomy): Bacteria > 4484-113 > 4484-113 > 4484-113 > JAFGCY01 > CAYXMN01. The sequence goes on along the minus strand of CAYXMN010000020.1, from coordinate 24,176 downwards.
AAGGAATCAGCAACCGCGCTGGCAGAGCAGGAAATAGACTGCCCGCCGGACGCCACCACCGGTGAGCTGGCCTTTCTGCATGGCAATTCCCTTTTGCTCAATTGCCAATACGATTCCGCTGAAACTCATTATCAGTACGCGGCCGGTATCTTCGACGCGCTAGGGCTGCATGAGCGCAGGATCCAATGCCGTCTGCGCATCGCCCGCTGCTCCATGCTGCTCGCGGATCTCCCCCGCGCCCAGTTTGTGGTTGAAGCGGTCGCCAGAGAGTTCCCAGGGGAAATCCCCACTGCCCTGCTGGCGGAGATCAATGAACTGCTAGGCCGCATCGCCTGGCGGATGACGCAACTCGCGCGAGCAATTACTTGCCTAGAGGTTTCCCGCACCGCATACCGGGAGTGCGGTAACGAGTACATGGCGTTGGTGACGTCCAACAACCTGGCGGCGATACATATGGAGGTGGGTAATTTCGCAACAGCCGATGCGCTCCTGGCAGAGTGCCAAGAGGGATTTAGCCGTCGTGGTGATCACCGCCGGGTGTGGGATTTGAAAGCGACGCGGGCATTGCTCATCTATTACCAGGGTGATTTGGCGGCGGCTCGAGCCGCCTTGCGGGATTGCATCGCTGATGTGGACCGTTATCCTGATCCATCCGCATACAACCGCGTTTTCTACAACTTGGCAATTCTGGAACTTCTCTCCGGGGATCTGCCGGAAGCAAAACGCTTGTTACTCCGCTCCTCCGCAACACCGCAACATACCAAGGTCCTGGCTGAAATGGGCATTATCCAATTACTGCTGGCCCTGCTAGCTCTATTGCAGCGCGATTATGCTGAAGCAACGAATTTATCCAATCTAGCCCAGCTCAACATTTCATCCTCCAACATCAACGGGAGGATAATGCTTACAGCAATCGGAGCCATTCTCAATTTGGTTGCCGGTAACCTGCCAGCGGGGCGGAAGGCATGGTCCCACTGCATTGAGCTCGAACCGGATCGTCCCGACTACTTTTTAAGGCCACTCCTACGTTACTTGCTGCATTGTTTCGCCGAGGCCCCTGGGACTGCAGCTGCGCTGGACCAGGATGCTGTCGCAGAGGTCAGCGCCTGGCTGCGCGAGTACGATCAGCGCGCTGCTTTCTGGAATACTGCAGCAATCTCACAGCACGCCGGCAGTGTGTAACACCGAGGCCCCGCCGGATCGATTATCACCCAGTCTTTTCCCTCGCATGCTGGCCGGTGCTCAGGTAAGGCCCGGCTTCACCTTGAAGGGTCCACACCAATGTTAGTTATTAGGACCTTCTGGCTAGTGTTTCGGAATCATGTTATTGCGAGTGAGACTTATTTTCGGTATGCTTATTCAGTCAGCTGAAGTACGCTGGCGAATGGCTGAAATATCTAGGACTGCTTTACCGGCTTAGGAGGATAAGATGCGTGTTTGTTTATTAGTACTGGCGCTGCTTGGCTTGGTTGCATGCGCTGCCTGTGGTGGCGGGGCCGGCAGCCTCAACACTGATGTAACGGAAAACGCGGGCTCAACCCAGGTGCTTCCGGATTCCACCGGCGCTACCGAAACCCCCGCCAGCGGACTGGCGGATATACCGAGGCCCCGCGAGGTTTCCGCTGGCAACGAGCTCGCTGACAGCACCCGCAGTTATCTGATGCGGATGGGGGCGTTCTACACATCCCTTCAGGGCCAAGGCTCTGAACTGGTGTCACCGGAAAGGTACCTGCGCTTGCAGGCAATGTCCGATGGCATGCTGCCTTACGAATTCACGTTGATTCAGCGTGTTCGTACTGCGACGTCCAAACCGGGCAAGGTCAGTTTCGAGTTGAGCTGGGAAGGCGCCGAACCCGCGGACAGTGAAGGTTTGTTCATTGGCTACGCCGATACGGTTGCTAATCACTGGGTATGGCGCGGCCCGGTCAGAAATTCTAGCGACATGGTGGACTTCAGCAGCTTAGGCGTTGAAGTAAGTGATGATTGGCGTTTTGAAGATACGCTGGCGATGGTGAATTTCAGTTCCACCCCTGTCGTCATCAAGCATGTGTTCTATACCAAGATTGACGCCAACGACACGAAGGGCGATGAATATTTATTCTACTCCACCATTGACCTGGCAGATCGAACCGAGCAGATTCACCGCGCTCCGGCGAATGCACTTGATCAGGCAGTAGTCATTTTCACCACTGAACCGTTTGAGCGGATTGGCCGGATGCAAGTTGTGAATTCCACCGGCCAAGAGCTGCTCATTTTCAATCGCTTCACCCAAGCCGGCAAATGGGAAGCGTGGCAGATGGGGGTGGATGGCAGTGATCCGCAAGTGCGCCGCGCCATGGAGTTTGGCGACATCCAGCACTCTTCCTTCTCCGAGGATCTGACGAAGGAGTTTTATTTCGTCAACAACTGGTGCACGAATAACCTGCTGCAGGAAGTTGATGTCGCGACGAATGAGATGACAAACGAATTCGACCTGCTGACATTCAACGCCAGCAACCCGCTGTGGTATAACCGCGGCGGGTATGACTGCCGGATGTTGCTGAGCTTGCCGGAAGCAAGCGGCGCCGAGCATTGGGGCTTGATCAGCTATATCTCAGCAGAGTTCCTCGGCGGGGGAGCCCTCTACCAGCAACGCGTGATGACCAGCGGCGAGGATATTGTCGATCCCTTCCGCTTCGATTGGGCCATGCATGACAGCGCCAGCCTAGAGTACATTCTGTACAGCTACAAAGCAGCCCCGCAGGATAACTACAGCATTGTGCTCTTTGGCTCGCAAAGCTCCATGCCACGCGAGCAATGCTTCGTGGCGATGGATGGTTACGACCTGCGCTATCCGCAGATGTCGCCCGATCAACTCTGCTTTAGTGTAGTTGCCACCGGGGAAGGTGGAACCTACGGCACGCTGTACGTGATGCCGGCATTCGCCCGGGCAATGGACCCGTCCTATGCGATCGCAGATAACGTATCGAGTTCGATATGGTACGACCCAACCCCCCCATCTCTCAGCGAGTAACAACTCGTCACGGTAGCACGGAGCCAGCGGCGACAACGCAGTAGTTGCCGCTGGCTTTTTGCTGCACTGGCGGGTCCGGGCGTGCTGCAACTGATTGGCAGCTAGCCCTTGCCGTCCAGCACGCGATTGGCCAGGGCGTCGGCGCGGCTGTTCTCCGCGCGCGGCACATGCACTAGCTCGAAGCTCGAGAAGTACATCAGCTGGTTCATCACCTGCAACGCCAGCTGCTTCAGCTCGCTATCTTTAACCTTGTACTCACCGCGCAGTTGCTTGACTAACAGCTCACTGTCGCTGCGCAATTGGAGTTTGAAGGCCGATCCGAGTTCGCGTTCCAGCCAGATCGCGGCTTCCAGCATTGCCAAATATTCGGCTTGATTGTTAGTACGTTCACCGAGCGGGCTGCCCCCTTCTTGAACCAGCCGCCCTTGATCGTCGAGCACCACCCAGCCTGTCGCCGCCGGGCCGGGATTACCGCGGCTCGCACCATCCGTGTAGACAATCAGCAGCGCTCCTTCGCGTGGCGCGGGAGCCGCTGGCAGCGGCGGCAGCTTGCTGCGCGAAGCTTGCTCAAACTTGCGCGCGCGCGGCGGCAGGTGCACATCATCCTCATCTGGCTGCGCGTCACTCAGCACCACCCCGCTTCCAAGGCCGAGCTGCGCTTGGCCCTTCACCGCTGCTGGGCTGTGTGTTGACTGAGCCGAACCTGCCTGCTTTACCTCGCACAGCAAGTGCGCATACACCACCAGTGCGCCGGGTTTGAACACGGCGACCTGCGCCGGTTCCGCAAAGCTGAGGCTGACTTGTCCCGGTGCAAGTTGCAGGGCGTCCGCCAGCAAGTTTTGCAGCCGCAGCCTCTCGCCGTGCACCTCCACTTCGCTAGTGATTATCGTCACGCTAACATTCATCACGCCGGCAAGCACGCGGCGTAGCAGCGTGGTCGTTGTCTGGCTCAGGAGCGTGTAGCTGTCCGGCGCGGCCAGGGCGGGATCCCCCGGCGGGAATACAGTGCGCAGGTCCGGCAAGCCTGCTGCCGTTAACAATGCATCCAGCAGTGCTTGACATACCACATCACCGTCAGGCTCGCCCGGCAGGCCGCGGGGGCTGTCCAGCATTGCGCCTGCAAGGCATAGCGGCGCCCCGCGGATGAGCTCTCCTCCGGCGAAACCAAAGCCGACCCGCAACCCCGCTAGCAGGCCGGGCTTGCCCCCGCCAGGCTCTACCATCCCAGCCCACCGTACCGGCTCTTGCTTTTCTTCGCCGGGCCGCCCATCAGTTTAACGAGCAGCCGCTCCGATTCCTCATCCACTAAACTAACATTCCCCGCCAGCCCTGGCATCACGTTGAGCTTTCCGCCGCCAGCCAGATACAGCGCGGCATAATCGCCGGGTTGGCGCTCAGCAAGATTTGCTGCTGGCGCGCTTAATGCGGCGTGCAAGCCGGCGCGGGGATAAGCCTGCGGAGTCTGTACGAGTGCCAGGTGTTCGAGCGAGACTGCTGCTGCCACTCCAATCGTGCTGGCAGGTCTCGTAGAACCGAAGAAGTTATCTGCCGGCGGCTCTGCCGGCGTCATGCCCGCAGCGAGTTGCACTGGCGCGCCAAGCAGCGCAGGATTGAGATAAGGCGCGCAGCCAGTCTCCGCCTTAGCCCCTTTCAGCACGGCTTGCGCCAGTTCTCCGAAATTGGGCCGGCTGGCGTCATTTAGCAGAATCTTCTCCCCTTTAGCCTGCGAAACTGCTGCAATCAGGCTGGTCAAGCCGCGACCTTCCACCTGCAGCAGCCGTTGCTTCGCACAGACAAAGGTGAGTGGATCGCTGTTAATCCAGTCCTGCGTCGCCTGGTCGACGAGCAGCAAGACCTCCAGGCAAGCCTCATCCTCATCAAAAGGGTCAATGCTATGGCTGATCACGGACTTGCCGCCGAGCTTCGCAGTCAGGTTGTAGCAGCCTGCCGCCCAAATAATCGCGCTATAGCCTGCCATTATTCTGCTCCTCCCGCGCCAGATCCACCCGCCCGAAGATCAGCCGCCCGGCAACCGTTTGCGTGACGCTGGTGAGTTTGATCGTCTCGGAATGGCCGATGTACGGCTCGCCATCCTCAACCACGACCATCGTGCCGTCGGGCAAGTATCCCACGCCTTGGCCGTGCTGCTTACCCCGGTCGACGATGCCGATATCGATAAAATCACCGGGAATGTGGTTCGTCTTAACCGCATTGGCCAGCTCATTAATGTTAATCACCCGCACATTGCGGATGGCTGCGACGCGATTAAGGTTGTAGTCGTTTGTTGCGACAACGCCAGTCAGCTCTTTCGCCACATGAATGAGCTGTTCATCCGTACCAAAGCCATGTAGTCCAAGCTGATCGTCGTCGAAGACTTTGATCTCGATACGCGGATCTTCCTGCATTTTGCGCACAAGCTCCAACCCGCGGCGGCCTTTGCTGCGCCTGCGCTCATCGCTGCTGTCCGCCAGCGCTTGGAGCTCGCGCAGCACGCTGTTGGTGACGATCAGCAACCCGCCCATGAACCCTGCCGCGGCGATTTCCTGCACGCGGCCGTCGATGATGACTGAGCTGTCGAGCAACCGCGGCGGCGCCGGCAGGCGCAGTTCGCGGTACGGATCGGGAGCTTGCCGGGCCGGGGCGAAATATGTGATCCCGGCGAGTGACCCGCTTAACCCGAGGATTATCACAAGGAACGCACCGAACAGCAGCCGGAACCAGTTAAGCGCGAACACGCCCGCATCCATTGAAAACGTGTTAAACGCAGCCAGCATCAGCACCAGGGCAATCACCACTCCCGCCATAAAGCCGGCCACTGCCTGCACCGCGCGTTGGTTCAGTTCAGTCGAGAACTGCTCCCATTGGCTGGTGGAGTAAGCCAGCAGCTTCTCGATGAGCGGATAGGTCAAGTAACCGAGAAAAATAAAAACCATGACCACAAGGATGCCCAGCATGTTGACGGCGTTGATGCTGCGCTCATACTCCTTGATCTGGCCCTGCCAAGTGTTAATCTGTTCTTCCAAGCGGGTCCGCTTACTATATAGGCGTAGGTACTTATCCCGCAGCAGATCAAGTTCTGCTAGACTATATTCTTTACCGTTTGGAGCGGTGATAGTTACATGCTTGACCTGTGGTGCAGGCACAACCTCGCCGCTCACCGCAGCATGGGTCTCAAACTCCCCCGGTTCGCCGGATACCCGCGGCGCACTGGCCGCGCCAGGCGTGGCAGCCTCATCCCCGTAAATCTCGGTCGGCTGTGTAGCACTCCGTTGATGCGCTTTGCCACTGAGCGATTCCCAAAGGTCGACAAGTGGAGTCCATTCTGTCCGGGCATTGAGGAACTCAGGCTCAACCTGTTTCAGCTCTTCACTACCTTGTTTGACGATGTCTTCAGCTTCGCTGGTTAGATCGCGCAGCGGCTCAATAAAATAGAAGGAGATGATGTTGGTAACGAGCAAGCCGACTAACGTGCCGGCAAGCACGCCGGTGAGCTTGGCTAACAGGATGATCGTTCGCTGGGTTTGGCCGGATGGAGCGCCGCGGCGCCGATCGCGGCCGCGACGCCGTTCAGCGTTGCTCTTGCTTGCCTGCTGGTTTTCGGGCATCAAGTCATTATAGCGACGGCCAGGTTGCTTGCTTTGTTCCCTAGCGCTTAAGCTGGAACAGCCCGCCGGCCGCCATGATCTCGCGCTGCACGTTGCTCACGCGCGCCAATGCCGGCAACGCGGCGTTCCGCGTCACATTGCGCCACACGCCTTGCGCCAGGTCCAGCTCCAGCGTGTCGCCGGGCTGCGCCGCCGCCGGGGTGAGGCCGGGGCACGCCAGCACCGGCCAGCCCGTGTTCACCGCGTTGCGGAAGTAGATCGCGCCGAAGCTGACCGCCACCAGCGCCGCGATACCCAGCGCGCGGAAGCAGTCCACCGCCTGCTGGCGGCTCGACCCGCAGCCGAAGTTGCCGCCGGCCACCACGATGTCGCCCGGCTGGGCGCGCTGCGCGAAGTCCTCCCAGCCCTTGAGGTTGTCCAGCGCGTACTCGCCCATCTTCTTAAGATCAGTGATGTGCAAGTAGCGGTTGTGGAAGATCATGTCGGTGTCGATGTTGCGCACGAGCTGGCCATCCTCGCCCGTCAACACCCACGCCCGTCCAGTTATTAGGTTACTCATATGTTGCTCCTTACTCCGGCTCCACCAGCACGCCCTTCAGCGCGCTGGCCGCGGCTACGGCGGGGCTGCACAGGTAGGTCTCGCCCTTGCCCTGCTTGCCTTTGAAGTTGCGGTTGCTCGTGGAGAGCTGCACCTCGCCCAGGCCCGTCATGCCGATCTGTCCGCTGGCGCAGCCGCCGCAGCCGCAGTTGCTCACCAGGCCGCCCGCCTCCATGAACACGTCGATGAGGCCTTCGCGTAGCGCCTCCTGCCACACCTGCTTGGTCGCCGGCACGACGCGCAGCATCACGCCTTCCGCGACGCGCTGGCCGCGCAGGATGTCCGCCGCCACGCGCAAGTCCTCGATGCGCCCGTTAGTACAGCTGCCGATGAACACGCTGTCGATGCGCACCGGGCCGGCCGCCGCCACTTCGTGCACGGGCTTGACCTTGTCGGGGTTGCCGGGCAGCGCCACGCTCGGGGGCAAACCGGTGATGTCGATCTCCACCTCGCGCTCGTACTTCGCACTAGGGTCGGCCTGGAACGCCGGGTCAGCGCCGGGGATGATGATCGAGATAGCGCCCATCTCCGTGCCCATGCTGGCCAGTGTGATACGGCTCGCCAGGTCTGCCTGATCCACCCACGGGCCGTAGACCTCACCGACCTGGCCGAGCAGGCCCGCCGCACCAAGCACGCCGCACATGTGCAGCGTCACGTCCTTGGCGCTCGCATTCGGCGCGGGCAGGCCCTTGAGCGTGATCTTCACGCTGGCGGGCACGTCGAACCAGGTGCGGCCCTGGGCGAAGGCATACGCGATGTCCACATCGCCCATGCCCTGGCCAAAGGCGCCCAGCGCGCCGAGGATGTTGTAGTGGCTATCGGTACCGACCGCCGTGGTGCCGGGCTTGATCAGCCCGCTCTCGATCAGCACATGACTGCCGATGCCCGCGTCCACGTCGTAAACCTTCACGCCATACTCGCGCGCGAACAGGCGGCAGGCGTGCTGGTTGTCGGCGTAGCCCGCCGTGTTGGCCGGGGCGTTGCAGTCGAAGGTGAAGAACGTGCGGGCGACGTCCGCCACGGGCTTGTCCGGGCAGTTCTCGCGCAGGTTCTGCACGACATTTGCGCCGCCGAAGTCGCGCGCGGTGCGGTAGTCCAGGTCGAGCCAGACCGTCGCGCCTGGCTCCGCCGCTTCCGCCCCGTGGGCAAGGAAGATTTTTTCAATAATAGTATGTGGCATGACGGATATGATAGCGGGTTAGCCCCAGGAATCAAGACCTTACTAGTGGCATGTCCGACGATCCCATCCATTCTCATTACCAAATACAATGTCTCATTATGTTATTGTGTATAGACTTACATATGACCAATACACGATAAGTTGTCTTAGTTAGAAGACAGAGGTATTATTTACTATTATGCCGGAACCTTCAGGTACAACAGGCGGTGATGTGCACATTACGCAAGGCTCCGCTAAGTCAATCCAACGCATCACCCTGCTTGGGCTGCTGGCCAACACTGCGCTGGTTGTCATCAAGTTCGCTGCAGGCTGGTTCGGCAATAGCCAGGCGTTGATCGCGGACGCGGTGCACAGCCTGAGCGATAGCGTCACCGATGTCGCATTGCTAGTTGGCCTGCGCTTCTGGACCCAGCCGCCGGACACCCAGCACCCGCACGGCCATCGCCGGATCGAAACCCTCGTCACCATTTTCATCGCGCTCTGCCTGGCTGGAGTTGGAATAGGATTAGCTTGGAAGGCAATCTACTCACTCTACTTAGGTGACTTCCATATCCCTACGAGCGCTGCGTTTATCGCCGCACTGATATCTATCATCGTGAAGGAGTGGCTATACCGTTGGACTGTCGCAGTGGGCAAGCGGGTTAAATCCACAGCCATGATTGCGAATGCTTGGCACCATCGGTCCGACGCCTTCAGTTCCATCCCAGTCGCGATCGCTGTTGGGGCGACCATGATCAATCCTGCTTGGGCAGCATTAGATCAAATTGGCGCGATACTAGTTTCTGGCTTCATTCTGCATGCAGCCTGGAGCATTCTCCATCCCGCGCTGGCTGAGCTAATCGACGCCGGAGCATCGCCCGCCATCTGCGCGCAACTAGTCGCGCTAGCGCGCGATGTAGAGGGGGTGTGCAGCCTCCACGATCTGCGGACCCGCTTCCAAGGCGGCAAGTTGCAGGTTGACCTGCACGTGTCGGTGGATGCCCGGCTGACGGTGGATGAAGGCCACGCCATCGCCCACCGGGTGCGCGATGCTCTATTGGCGGGAGGGTTCGATGTGATCGACGCGCTGGTGCACATTGAGCCTAATTCAACAGAAGAGCCAGGCGTACCGTGTTAAGGTCTGCCTGGCTCTGGTAGTTGCTTCGTGAGAAAATGCGTTAGTTTACAGCTCCGCGACCACCGCGCGGCCCATGTCGCTGCACTTGGCGGAGCCGCCCATGTCATAGGTGCGCACCTTGCCGTCCGCGATGACCTTGGCGATCGCCGCTTCCAGCCGCTGCGCCTTTTCCAGTTCGCCGAGCCAGTCCAGCATTAGCTTCGCGCTGAGCAGCGTCGCCAGCGGGTTCACCTTGTCCAGGCCCGTGTACTTCGGCGCGGAGCCGTGGGTTGGCTCAAACACGGCGTAGTTTGCGCCGATATTGCCGCTGGACGCGAAGCCCAGACCACCCACAAGCTGGGCGCACAGGTCGGAGATGATGTCGCCGAACAGGTTCGTCGCCAGCAGCACCCCGTAGTTCTGGGGATTCTTCACGAGCCACATCGCCATCGCGTCGATGTTCGCTTCCCACAGCTCAATGCCGGGGTAGTCCTTGGCCACCGCGCGCGCCGTGCGCACCATCAGGCCGGAAGTCTCGCGCACGACGTTCGGCTTTTCCACCACGGTCACGCTCTTGTAGCCGAACTTTTTGGCATACTCGAACGCCGCGGTCGCGATGCTGCGGCAGCCGCCGCGACTGTTGATGCGGCAGCTCAGCGCCAGATCATCAGCGGGGACCGCGTCGAACTTGCCCATCGCCTTGTTGTGTTTCTTGATCGCCTCGCGCACTTCGTCCGGCACAGGATGGAACTCCACACCGGAATACAGGTCTTCGGTGTTCTCGCGGAAGACGACGATGTCGATATCATCGCGGTAGTTCAGCGGGTTGCCTTGATACGCCTTGGTCGGGCGCAGGTTGGTCGCCAGGTTGAACATCTGGCGCATACCGACAATCGGTGAACGGTAGACCAGCCCTTGGCCCTTAAGCCCAGGCGCCAATTCAGCTTCCGCCTCTTCCTTCGGCTTGCTGGTGATAGCGCCGAACAAGGCGCAGTCTGTCGCCTTGAGCAGGTCGATGGTGCGCTGCGGGAAAGGATTGCCCTCTTTGCACCAGAACTCCCAGCCGATGTCGCCGTGGAGGTACTCAGCATCCAGCATCAACGCGTCCAGCACGCCGCGCGCCACGCTCATCACGTCGTTGCCGACGCCGTCGCCTGGCAACCAGGCAATCTTGTACTTCGCCATCGCTCCCTGCCTCCATACTTACTTTACTTAGATACTGATTCCGCTGGCACAGGCCTATCATCCAACCGTTGCGCCACAGTAAAAACGAAATGCGTGTAATCGCCATAGCGCGGACCATAGCTAATCAGGATGCTGCCGGCGAAACCCTGGTCCGTCCAGGCTTGGTCTTCCAAACCTACGCTGCGCCGATTGATTACCTTGAAGATTGGATCAAGATCGATTCGCATGACCGTCGTGTTCACAGCCGCGGCCAGGGCTGTAAACCAATCAGCCAGGTCATCCGCGCCGCCTTTGAACGCGCCTTCAAACTCCCAGGTCGCCACCGCCTGGCCGTTCATTCCGGCCAGCTTCTCGGTAATCGCGCCGCCGCCGGACACGAAAAACCGTTCATCAAGCCGCCACTCGCTGGGCCAATGCTCTGGGTAGTTCCCCGTGAATGAGGTATACGGCCCTTGCGCCGGCGTAGTCAGCTCGCCTTCAATGATGGTGTACGCCGGGAATGTGATCGCATTGCCTGACACCTCAACCTTGGCATCCTGAACCGGCCTGTCTAAACAGCCCGCCAGCACCGTTACGAGCCCGACGGCCAATCCCAATCGTAGTAGAAGTACAAGTCTAATCATGATTACATCATAAGACGCGCCGGTAAGCTACCTTGTGCTAATGCCCAGCTTGGCCTGGGTATACTCCACCAGGCCGCCCGCGTAGAGGATCGCCTTAACCTCCGGGCTGAGCTTGGGAAAGTCGTACACGCCGCTAGGTGCGGTCAACTTGCCCGCTTCGAGATCGAAGGACACCTCGTCGCCTTCCTTGATCTTCTCTCGCGCGCCCTTGATCTGGATCAGCGGCAGGCCTTGGTTGATCGCGTTGCGAAAGTAAATGCGCGCGAAACTGTCCGCGATGACCGCCTTCACGCCCAGCTCGACCAGGCAGATCACCGCCTGCTCGCGGCTGGAGCCGCAACCGAAGTTCTTCCCCGCCACGATCACATCGCCCGGCTTGACACGGTCACGGAACGTGGGGTCTAAATCTTCCATTGCATACTTCGCCATCTCCGCGCGCTCAGTCACGGTGTAGGTGTACTTGCCCGCGAAAATCACATCCGTGTTAATGTCGTCGCCATAGCTGAATGCTTTGCCCATGCTATACCTCCCGCGGGTCGGTGATCTCACCGGTGATGGCGCAGGCCGCCACGGTCTGCGGGCTCGCCAGATAGATGGAGCTGTCCGGATTGCCCATACGGCCCTTAAAGTTGCGGTTCGCCGTGCTGATGCAGGCCTCGCCTGCTGCCAGCGCGCCTTCATGCGCACCGAGGCACGGGCCGCAGCCGGGATTCATCCACACCGCGCCGGCCGCCATGAACTTCTCGGCCAGGCCTTGCTTAATCGCCTGGATGTTCACTTCCTGGCTCGCCGGGAAGACGATCAGGCGCGTGTTCTTGTCAACCTTGCGCCCGTCGAGGATTTCCCAGGCCGCCTCAATGTCCTCCAGCCGCCCGTTGGTGCACGTGCCCAGCAAGCACTGGTGCACGCGCTGGCCCTTCACCTCGCCAACCGGCACTACGTTGTCCACGCGGTGCGGCTTGGCTACCTGCGGTGCCAGCACGGCGATGTCCACCTTGAGGGTGTCCGCCACTACGGCGTCCGCCGCGGTGTGCCAGCGGGTGAGGTCACCGAGGCCGTTCACGCCGCGCGCCGCGAACCACGCGGCCACCTTGTCATCCGGCGGCACGTAGCCGTTCTTCGCGCCGATCTCCGCGCTCATGTTGCACAACGTGAAGCGCGACTCGACAGTCAGGGCCTGGATCGCCGGGCCCGTCCACTCGACGCTCATATAGTCCGCGCCGCTCGCGGTGATCTGGCCCGCGACATGCAGCATCAGGTCCTTGCTCGCGATGCGCTTCGGCCACGCACCGCTGACCTCGAGGCGTAGCGTTTCCGGCACGCGTAGCCACAGCTCACCGGTGGCCCAGGTGCAAGCCGCCTCGGTACGCCCGATGCCCGCCGAGAACGCGCCTACCGCGCCGTAGCTGGTGGTGTGGCTGTCCGAGCCGACGGCCACGCTGCCCGGCCGCGCTAAGCCTTGCTCCAGCAACACTTGGTGGCACACGCCGTAGTTAATGTCGTAGAAGTGGCTGATACCCTGCGCCGCGACGAACTCGCGGATCGTCTTGTGGTTGCCGGCATGCTTGTCGTCCGCCGCGGGCACGCAGTGATCGAGCACGATCACCAACCGCTCCGGATACTTGACCTTGCTCACACCGATGCTGGCAAACGTCTTGCTGATCGCCGCGCTGTTGTCGTGGCTGAGCACCGCGTCCGGTTCGACGGAGATGATTTCACCGGCGCGCACTTCGCGCCCGGCTTTCTCGCTCAGCACTTTCTCTGCAAATGTCAGTCCCATCAGCTACCTCCCCGCTAATGCAGCGGTTCAAAGTTCGCGAAGTCCGCGTGGTGGATGATATGCGCCTCGACCGTCTTGCGGTAGCCGTCGCCTTCCTTGCTATGGCAGGCGATGGTGTGCAGGATCTGATCGTTGATCCCGCGGGCGAAGGCCAGCGCCGTGCCGCTCATTGGATGCCGCAGCATCTTGCCGTTGTCCGTCTTGACCCACTTGCCATCCGCGCCCTTGCCGATTTCGAGCACCTTGCCCACGTCGTGCAACAGCGCGCCCGCCAGCAGCGTGTCATGATCGGCCTGCATCTTGGGCTGGCCGGGGTACGCCTTACGCAGCGCCTCGGCCATCGCCATCGCGACCTGCACCACGCCGCGCGTGTGCTGGATGAAACTCACCGGCACATCCGGCAGCAGCAGCGTGAAGGGCATCCGGTCCAGTTCAGCGGGGGTTAGGCCGCCCAAGTCGCAGGCGTCCACCCAGGTGTTAACGACGCGCTCTTGCAAGTCTGCGTCGAAAATCTGGCCTAGCTCGGGGAGTAACTCCCGCAGCCGCTGTTCAATCGCTTCGCGTGGCATACTGCCTCCTAGTAAAACCAAGTATCACTTGCCACCGATGGTGGCGCAAGCTTCCAGCTTGCGATTTTTAGTAGGACGCAAGCAAGGATGCTTGCGCCACTGATATTCGCTACACCTCTCTTGGCTCCGCGCCGTCATACTCCGCCGCGGACTGGTCGATGCGGCGCATCACCTTCTCGCGCGTGCGCTCCTCGGCGAAGTGCGCCACCATGCCCGCGACGCGCGGCAGGATGAAGAACGCGTTGCCGATCAGCGGGTCCACGCCCAGTTCGCACAGCACCGCGCCGACGCAGCCGTCCACGTTGAGCGGTAGCTCCTTGCCCGAGGCCGCGAACTGCGCCTCGATGGCGTCCGCTAGCTTGAGGTAGTCGCCGTACACGCCGCCTTGCTTCGCCAAGTCGCGCAGGCGCGCGGTGCGCGGGTCCTTGTTATGCACGCGGTGGCCATAGCCCGGCATGCGCTTGCCCTCCGCCTTGAGGTCGGCCAGCAGCTGCGTGCCCGCCGCGTTGTAGTCCAGGCCCTGCTCCTTCATCAGCGACACGCCGCGCATCAGCACGCGCATGCAGCCTTCGATCGCGCCGCCATGCGAGGCGTTGATACTGAGGCAGCCGCCGGCGATGGCCTGGCTGATGCTGCCGCCGGTGCCGGTGATCACGCGCGGGGTCAGCGCGCTGGGCGGCGTCGCGCCGTGGTCCACGCTGGCGAGCAGGATCGCCTCAAGCAGCGGCGTAACCTTGGGAGCGGGCAGCTCACCCATCCAGGTCAGCCAGACCACCTCGGCGAAGCTGCGCTGGCCCATCAGTTGATCCACGCGGTAGCCACGCACCCGGATCTCGTTGGGCTTGATGCTCGTAATCGCGGTTTTCCAAGTGTCAGTCATTTCTTTTCCTCGCGTAGGGGTCGCATTCATGCGACCCGCAATCAAGCATGTTCGGGCGGCATAAATACCGCCCCTACGGTCTCCTAATCCAACGCGATGCCTGCGCGTTTTAGCACTGCGAGCGTCACTTCCGGCAGGCGGTCGAAGTCTTCCACCACGGTCGCGCCAGCGCCTGTCAGCGCTTCGATCTTGCCTTCGCGCGTCCCGCGCCCGCCTTCGATAATCGCGCCGGCGTGGCTGAAGCGCGTGCCTTCCTTAGCGCCCTTGCCGCCGATGTAGGCGATCACGGGCTTCTTCACCTGGCCCGCCTTGATCAGCTCGGCGACCTGCTCTTCCTGGCTGCCGCCGATCTCGCCGAACAGCACGATGGCCTTGGTCTCCGGGTCAGCCTCGAAGCGCTTGACGATCTCCGGGTGCGGCAGGCCGACCACGCTGTCGCCGCCGACATGCACGATGGTCGTCGCGCCCACGCCAGCCTGGCCCAGGTAGTAGGCGATGCTGCTGGTGATGCCGCCGGAGCGGCTGGAGACGCCGACCGGGCCGGGCTTGAAGAACGACTTGGCCGCCTTGGCCGAGCCGCCCATCATGCCCAGCACCCACTTGCCGGGGCTGAGCGTGCCCAGTGTGTTGGGGCCGAGGAAATCCGCGCCATAGTCGCGCGCGGCCGCTTTGATTTCCAGCACGTCGTGCAGGGGCACGCGGTCGGGGACGATCACGGCGAGCTTCACGCCCGCTTCGAACGCCTCGAACGCCGCGTCCTTCACCAACGGCGCGGGGATGAACAGGCAGCTCGCATGCACCTCGCCCAGCGTTGCAACACACTGCTTGACGGTGTCAAACACGGGCAGCCCTTCCACTTCCTCGCCGCCGCGGCCCGGCGTGGTGCCGCCGGCCAGGTTGGTGCCGTAGCCGAGCATCAGTTGCGCGCGGGTCACGCCCTCGCGGCCGGTGATGCCCTGGATGATTACCTTCGCGTTATCAGGTAGGAGGATGCTCATTTTCTACCTCCTTCAGTATGATAGCCATCCTTGTCCGGCAAGGGCAGGTCGATGCGCACGTTGTGGCAGCCCAGCTCGAACGCCTTCAGCTCGCAGGCCAGGCACTCGATGCATTTACCCTTCTTCGCCTCCGCCGGATCGATGCTTAGCACGACCTGCGGCTTACCATCCACGTCTTGCACCTGCAGAATCTTGCGCGGGCAGCTCCCCGCCACCGCTGGCGCCGTCTCCGCGTTGAACTTGGTTTGGTCGATCCACAGCCGCCCGGAGAACGTGGCGAAGTTGTAGGCGTCCGCCGGCATCTGAGGCGCGCTGATCGGCGCGGGCTTAGGCGCATCAGCCTTGGGCTTGTGCGCGTCCACTAGCGCCCGCAGGCGCTCAGCGCAGAAGCGCGCGCTGTCATCTTTGCCGTAAGCCTCGACCGGTGCGGCGAGGTCGGCGCAGAACTTGCAGAGGCGCTCGATGGCCACTTCCTCCATATTGCCGCCCAGGCGGATCACCGCCGGAAAGGCCAGCCCCTCCTCGCGGAAGGCGCGAATCAGGCCGTGCGCGCTCTGCCACTGCTCCTGGCTGGCGACGCCTGAGCCGCTGGAGTAATAGCCCACGATGCCCGGCTGCTTCAGCAGGATTTTCGCCGCGCGGT
>CAYXMN010000020.1:0-7996 GCA_964465955.1 uncultured Planctomycetales bacterium | reverse complement strand
CTTCCTCGCGGGCGGGTTGCCGGAAGTATCGCAGAAGTTGGCGGGCTGGAAGCCCTCCTTCATCAGCGCGTCCATGCTCATCATGCTGCCGCCGCCGCCCGCGCCGTGGAACGCGACATAGTTATCGCCCTGCGTTGCGTCGGCGAGCTGGATGAAGAAGAACGTGCCGCGATAGTCAGCCTTCTCCACCTGGTACGCGATCAGCTCGCGCTCATTAGGCTCGTGCCCCAGCTCGCGCGCGATCTTGATGCCCAGCTCGGGGTGGCGGAACACTGCGTAGTCGTCCACCGCCGCGTGGCAGTCCGCCGCGACAAGGCCGCGGTCGCTCGTCCACGCCACCGGGTTCACTTCCAAGCTGCGGCAGTCGTAGTTGCGGAACGCGGTATAGAGCTTGGTTAGCAGGTCGCCCAGTTGCACCTGGGCCTTACCGGTGATGCCGACTTGGGCGGCCATCTGGCGGCCCATGTACGGGCTCACACCCCAGCGCACATCGATGTGGCGCCGCACCACGCTCTCGGGGTACTTTCGCGCGATCTCCTCGATGCCGCTGCCGCCGCGGCTGGACAGCACCGCCACCGGCTGCCCGGCACGGTCGTCCACCAGCACGGCCACGAAATATTCGGCTTCGATGTTGAGCTTCTCTTCGACGCGGACCGCGTGCACTTCCGGCTCGGCCAGCAGCTTCGCCGCATGCAGCGCCGCCTCCGCGGAGTTGGCAGCCAGCTTGACCCAGCCCCGCGCCGCGCGGCCCGTCACCTGGGCCAGCGCTTTCACCACGCACGCTCCGCCTAATTCGTCGGCCAGTGCGCGCGCTTCCTCCGCGGAGGTTGCACTCCCGCCTTGGGGCAGGGGAATCTCCACGGATTGCAGCAGAATCTTTCCACGATGTTCGTCCAGCCGGGCCACCCGAGCCTCCTTAATATCCGCGTATGCGGATATGTGAGATTATAGCAGCCGCACAAGAAACTGCTAAGTTTTATGCAGGTTTAGTATCGTGAAAGTTAGGACGAAAGACACGACGCTTGCCAGCGGTGCGCCACCGTTTACGCCAATACTGCGCCACCCAGCATGGCAAGACTTGTGCAACAATCATCTAGGACAAAGGTCAATATATCATCACCGATTCGGGAAGACGACATGAGGATGCTTTACATAACCGCAGCGTTCGCCACGCTTTGCACCATCGCCCTAGCCGGGCTAGCGCGCGCTGAAGACGTTCCAGCGCCAGACCAGCGCGCGACGTTCTACGAGGCCAAGGCCAGCGGTGTGTTGTTTGGCGAAGCGCTCGATCGCGCCGCGGTTGAACTGCTCAAGGCGGAGCTGCACTATGTCCAGCTCGCGGCTGAGCGCTATGCGGTGGACAACAGCCCGACACAAGCGATGGAGGACAATGTCTTCCCCTTCAGCGTGAACGAACTATGCGCACCGATGTGGTGGCCGCCGCAAGACCGGTTCATCAACTACATCGACCCCGGCTTCTACCCCAACCCGGTGCAGGCCAGCTCTGACACTGAGCGCAACGCGCAATGCGTGCCCTTCGGCTGGAACGACACTCTGTCGCCCGGCAACTTCAGCTACCTTACTCAGTACAACAAAGACTCCGGCAAGGTGGACGGTTACCTCATTCTCGGTTACGGCCCCACACGTGAGAGCGGCAAGGACGTGGATGGCGATGGTGCGCCCGACGGCGTGATCATCATGTTGGGATCGTACAACATAGACTGGACGCAGCCGCTCACGTTATTCGACAACGGCCGGGAAGTGACCATCAAGACCCAATAGCCCGCTTACGGCTCCAGCTGGTGCAGCATGCGCGGGAAGGTGATCGTCTCGCGGATGTGCACGGGATTGTCTGTGCCGCCGCAGAGCCAGCCGATGGTGCGCTCCAGGCCGATGCCAAAGCCTGAGTGCGGGACGGAGCCATAGCGCCGGGTGTCGAGGTACCACTCGAAAAACTGGCGCGGCAGCTTGTGATGCTCCACCTTCGCTTCGAGACGCGCTAGATCATCCTCGCGCTGGCTGCCGCCGATCAGCTCGCCCGCGCCCTCGGAGCCGATCAGGTCGCTGCCCAGCACGGTGTGGCCGGTGCAGCCCTCAATGATGAGGTGCGGCGTTTCCGCCTTGAGCTTGGCGAACACCGGGTCGACGCGCAGTCTGGTGGCACGGGCGCCCTCGCCCGTGATCCCCAGCCCACCGGCGGGTGCGCCGGTGCCACCTTCCTCAAGTTCGTCCTTGAAATAGAAACCCTTGATCTCCACCGGGAAGTTGGAGACGAACACGGGCCGGTCGAAGCCCGCGCCGATGGCCGTCTCGTCGGGCGCGCCGAAGTCGTCACCCCAGCGGAACGCGCTGATGCGCTGCTTCTGCTCACTGCTGTCTTCAAACGTCTCATCGCGGTAGTTCACGCTTTTGCCGCTATATAGCAGCGCCAGTGCTTCATCCGCGCCCACTGCGCGCGCCTCGGCCAGCTTTTCCGCACGCCAGCGGTTAACGATGTCGAGGGTCTCGCCATAGCGCAGCTTGGGATACGGCGTCTCAGTCGCGGGCTCCAGCTTCGCCGGATCGCGGCCGATATCGCGCAACTCCGGCAGGCAGCGATCGAGCACGCGCCTCACCACGTAGGCGAGCATTTCTTCCTGGAAGCGCATGTTGTCAAAGTGGTCGTAATACGCGGCCTCCATTTCAAGCATCCAGAATTCGAGCAGGTGGCGGCGGGTCTTGCTCTTCTCGGCGCGGAACGTCGGGCCGAAGCAGTAGACCTGGCCCAGCGCGCCGATATCCGCCTCGTTGTAGAGCTGGCCGGACTGCGCCAGGTACGCGGTATCGCCGTGGTAATCCACCTCAAACAGCGTGGTCGTGCCCTCGCAGGCGTTAGGCGTGAAGATCGGCGTGTCCACGCGGAAAAACCCGCGGTCATAAAAGAAGTCGGCGAACGCTTTATGCACCTCGCTGCGGATGCGCAGGATCGCGCTTTGGCGCTTGCCGCGCAGCCACAAGTGGCGGTTTTTCATCAAGAACTCGACGCCGTGTTCTTTTTTGCCCAACGGGAATTCACCATGCTCGCCTTGGGCGCCGACAAGCTGCACGATCCGGAGATCCTTGAACTCCAGCTCGGTCTCCTCGGGATTCTTCGGGTGCGCGCGCACGATGCCGTCCACGATGATGCTGGACTCGAGGCCGAGGCGTTCCACATCGGCCCAGATGCGCGCTCCGTCCGGCAGCGCTTCGACGGTTGCCTGTTCAGCGATAGCTTGAATCTCACCGCTGCCGTCGCGCAGCCAGAGGAAATAGCGGCCCTTGCCGCCGGGTTTGTTGCGCAGCCAGCCGCGCACGCGCACGGATTGCCCAACCAGTGCGGGGCTAATCTGCCGGATTCGGACTACTTGCGGTTCGCTCATCGGTCTTTCCTTTGGTGTTTATCCACTGCACGGCTCACGCCGGGTTCAAACCTGCGGTGATGCAGGCGCCGGGAGGGGCGTGCCAAGCTGGAAGGGATAGATTAGCAGCCGCGCGGCGCGCAGCCAGCTTCGGTGCCTGCCCTACCGGCCTGGCACCTGCGCGTTTCGAAAGCCCAATTCGAATAAACGTGCGATATACATTAACTGCTCCGCATTGAACTTATACCACATCCAACACGTACTATATACATATGCGAAGGATTGGCATGATCCTCTGCCTGCCGTTCATGTTGCTTGGCGCGGTTTGGACAACGCCGCGCCAGCCGGCAGAGCCAGGCGTTATAGCATACGATGCCGTGCACTACCCGCGCATCCAGTGCCTTGAGGGACGGATCCTGGCCGAGACCGATCCACGGCTGACGGCGCCGCAGCGCGCTGAGTTATGGCGCGAGTACGGCTTGGCTTGCAGCTTTGATTGGGTCGTACCGGAACATGGCTTTACCTACCACGAGCTTGATGTTCGCCCATTTAACCTGGCTCAGCGTGTGTGGGCCAGGCTGACCGGGCATGTGTTGCCAGCGCGCGAACTGCCTGAAATCGTACCGCTGCTGGCGGAGGATCCGCGAGTAAATTGGGCCGCGCCGGATGCGCTGCTGCTCGAGTGGTGCGGCCAGCCGGCCTGGACCCAAAGCTTGGAGTGGGATCAAAGCTTGGATGAGCTGAAGTGGGACAAGGAAACAAAAGGTGAAGCAGGCGCGGACGACATCACTACTTCTCCGGCGGCAGCAAGTAATGGGAAACAAGTTCTCGCGGCTGCGACAGCGTTAGCCGGCCCGCACGGCGCGGCGCTGCTCACGCCGGACCTACGGAATGTGCTGCGCAATGTGAATGATTGGGCAATGCAGGATAACCCACCGGAACCGTGGCCGGACTTCGAGTATTACAGGCTCTGCCCACCGGAAGGCGCAGTCATCGACTGGGCCGCCGAGCTGGCCAGCAACGAGGACTTCACCGCGCGCTGTGCAAAGTTGTATGGCACCGGCCAGCAGCAGGCGCTGGATGCTTATCGCCGGCAAGGCAGTCCGGCGCTAGCGCCGGTAACAATCTGCGTCGCCGATACTGGCGTTTACGTCAACCATCCTGATCTGCAAGGCCGCCTGCACCCCAATAGCTTCGACGCGAACTATCGCAGCTTTGAGATTGCCGCGCCAGGCGACCGCGCCAGCGTCGGGGAAGAGCTGCACGACCGCGGCAGTCCACGCACCTTCGGCCTGCCGCGCCCTGCGATTCAAAGCCGCCCGGCGGCGCATGGCACTGAAGTTGCCGGAATCGCCGCGCGCTGCACCGCCGGATTCATGCAAGCGGACGGCCGTGAGGCAATCCGTCTGCTGCCTGCGAGTATCAGAAGCGAACGCGCGATTACCCTGTCGGGCTGGCGGGTGAAGTCGCCGATTAGTTCGTTCATCAAACTGGTGGCTTGCTTGAATGAGCACTTCCCCACGGGCAGCTTCACGCCGGCGCCGGCTGATAAAGTGCAAAACACCGGCGACGTGCGCGTCGTTTCCATCTCCGCGTCAGTGCCTAAGAGCTATTTCTCCGAGGCGGAATGGAAGCTCGTCGCGAACGTGGTGGGTAAGGCGGCGGGCACCATCGCGGAAGACTTGCAGGACAACGATCGCGTTTACGTCTTCGCCGCGGGCAACGACGCCGAACCAGAACCAAACCGACCCTGCGAGCAGGACTATGTGCTGGGCGTCGCGGCGGCGATGGCGAGCGACGGTGGCCAGGGCTGGGTCTACACGCCGACCAATGAAGGCACGAACATGGGCGAAATGCTGGTCGCGGCGCCGGGTAATGCCCTGATCACTTCGACGATTTACGCCTGTCCCAACCTCGCTTACCTGGCGGAGGCAGAGCTGCAGCAGCCGATGCAGAATTACGCCATTCCGCCGCGCGCGATGACTTGGTTGGAGCAGACGAATCATTTTAACGCCACCTCCGGCGCCACACCCCAAGTTTCGTCGCTCGCCGCGCTGGTGTACGCGCAGCACCCGGAGCTGCGCTCTACCGATGTGATCGCCACTGTTAAAGCCAGCACCCAAGGCCGCGAGCTGACGGCGGAATGGGGCCGTGCGCAAGGTTTGGTGAGCTACCCGGCGGCATTAGGCTGGCGCTAGTTCGCTTCAACATTCAAGTGCGGCCGGCGTCTGGCAAGCCGGGTTCCAGTATGGTAAATTCAAATTGAATTTGAGAATGCGTCTAATTCTTTGCACTAGATTAAAGTTCGGCGGGTATAACACACCTCGTAATTAGTTACTTCCGGTTTGAAGTAGGAGGGATTTATGTCTGCTAAGCCTAGCAACCCGTGGGGGTATGCCGACGAGTACGGTTATGTCACGGACGACGGCAAGATCAGGATCTTCGGATTTGCTGAAGCGCCGCCGAGCCAGCTTACGCCAGGCCGTGTCGCGCGCCGCCGCCCGATGGAGATGAAGCTTGAGCCGGGCCGTTATTCGTGGTGCACCTGCGGCCACAGCGAGAACCAACCATTCTGCGACCATGCCCACCGCGATCCGGAGCGCCATACCAACCGCAAGAGCTATAAGTTCCAAGTGATTGAAGAAACCACCGTGAAGCTTTGCCTCTGCAAGAAGACCAAGAATCCGCCGTTCTGCGATTGCGCGCACCAAAAGGACTGCATTAAATGCGATGACACAAGCTGGTAGCAAATCCAGCGGGATCATCCTGCTGGCGGGCCGGATCCTGCTCGCGGTTGTTTTCCTCGGTGGATTGCTGCATAACCTGCATGCGTTCAGCCGCACTGAGGAAATGCTAAGCCCACACCTGCCGTGGGCGCCACCGCTCATGCTGCAACTGCTGCTTGGCGGAGCAAGCGCCATGCTGCTGTTCGGTGTAGCCAGCCTGCTCTTAGGCTGGCGCACGCGCATCGGCGCGTTGGTCCTCATCGCGTTTCTGTTGTTGGTGACGCCCGTGATGCACAACTTCTGGGCTCAGGAAGGTCGCGAATTCTGGCTGCAGCTCATCAATTTCCAAAAGAACCTGTCACTGCTGGGGGGGGTGCTGCTGCTGTATGCCGCGGGCCCAGGACCCCATAGCCTTGACGGACGGCGCACCCGCCTCGCCGCCGGGCAGCCGACCTCGCGCTCAGCACCATTGCCTTAATATTGAATATAGTTAAGACCGTTTCTCACCTGTGTCAGTTTAACTAAAAGTTTACCCATTCTCCCCATGGTTGCGGCATTACTTAATTAAAGCGGAGGTATCGAACATGGCAGAAAAGCCCGCTAATCCTTGGGAGTTTTCAAACAAGTACGGCTATGTTACTGACGATGGAGTTATCCGGGTCTATGGCTTCACTGAACAGCCTGTAACTGAGTTGGCTCCGGGACGGATTGCCCGGCGCCGGCCAGTGGACGTAGCTCTGAAACCCGGGCAGTACCGCTGGTGTTCCTGCGGCCATAGCCAAACGCAGCCCTTTTGCGACGGAGCGCACGGAGATCGCGCCAACCAAACCAATCGCCTGGGGTATAAGTTTCAAGTGCTGGAGGAGACCACGGTCAGGCTCTGCTTGTGCAAGAAGACGCATAACCCGCCGTTCTGCGATTGCACGCACCAGGAAATGCGCCGCTTGTCCGGCCAGGCCTAGCTGAAACAATCGCGGTGCGGCGGGGGTAGAGCAGCATATCACAACCAGAAGGTGTCGCGATGGCGAAGGTTTTAGTTGTGTTCTACAGCATGTACGGCCATGTCCACCAGCTGGCGCAGGCGGTCGCGGACGGCGCGGCCAGCGTGGGTGGCGTTGAAGTGTCGCTTAAGCGCGTGCAAGAACTGGTGCCGCCTGACGCGCTAGCAGCCGCGGGCGCGGACAAAGCGCAGGCCGCTTTCGCGCACGTGCCGCTGGCCACTCCGGCGGAGCTGCCCGAGTATGACGCGATCATCGTGGGCACACCGACCCGCTTCGGCGCTGCCGCCGCGCAGATGCGCAACTTCTGGGACCAGACTGGCAAGCTGTGGGTCGAAGGTAAGCTGATCGGCAAGCTGGGCAGCGTGTTCTGCGCCACCGGCACCCAGCACGGCGGGCAGGAGACGACTATTACCAGCATGTTCAGCACGTTCCTGCACCACGGCATGCTCATCGCCGGCCTGCCCTACAGCGAGAAGCGCATCATGGAGATGGGCGAGATCACCGGCGGCGGCCCGAATGGCGCGACGACAATGAGCAATGTGGACGGCAGCCGCATGCCCTCAAAGAACGAGCTGGCCATCGCGCGTAGCCAGGGCGCGCACATCGCCACCTTCACCGGCCTGGCCGGCATCGGCGACCTCATCGCCACCTGCACCTCCCGTCACAGCCGCAACCGCCTTGCCGGGGAGCTGCTGGCCCGGGGCGCCTCGCCGGCCGAGGTCGAGCAGCAGGTCGGCCAGGTCGTGGAGGGCCTGCACACCGCCGTCGCGCTGCACGACCTCGCCGGCCGCCTGCGCTTCGAGATGCCGGTCACGGAGAACGTGTACCAGGTTCTCGCCGGGAACCGCACGCCCCAGGAGTGCGTCTCGCACCTCATGGGCCGCGCCCCGAA